>JBGSOU010000285.1:0-3511 GCA_041739025.1 Hyphomonas sp. | reverse complement strand
CTGCGCGGTGACGCCCAGGAAGATGCGGCCTGACCACAAGCGCCGCACCCGCGGGCACGGTTGCTCCATCTGCCGCATCGGCCTACCCTCCAGCTGACAACCAATGTTCCGGGAGGGGACCCCCATGATCCGCAGGATAGCCGCCGCCGCACTCACCCTTTTGGCCGCCTGGCTGTTCTGGCAGGGCCTGTCGGCCGTGCTGATCATCACCAGCCGGGGCAGCCCGCTGGATGACGCCCTCCTGCAACCGCCCACAAGCCTCTGGCGCCTCGTCTCTACCGGCGCCGCGCTGCTCGGCGGCTTTCTCGCGGCGCTCAACCTGCGAGGCGGCGCCTGGCTTTCGATGACGGGGGCGATCCTGTTTGCCGCCTTGGGCGGCCTGATGGCGGGCATGGGCAGCGATTCCAGCCTGTGGATGGATGAATTGATCTTCGGCGCCATCCTGATCGCACTGGCCGGGGTGCTCGCGTTTGTGAAGCGCGCCTAGGTCCAGATTCCGCCCTCTGCGGATTGATTTCGATGCTGGAATGCATAGGTATGCGGCACGTTTGAATCGGCCTCCTGAGCGAAGGAATTAATTCCCATGGCAGACACTTATGACGTCGTCATCATCGGCGGCGGCCCCGGCGGCTACAACTGCGCCATCCGTGCCGGGCAGCTCGGCCTCAAGGTCGTCTGCATCGAATCGCGCGGCAAGCTGGGCGGCACCTGCCTGAATGTCGGCTGCATTCCGTCGAAGGCGCTGCTGCATGCCTCGCACCTGTTTGACGCCGCACAGAACGAGTTCGCGAGCCTCGGCATCAAGACCGGCAAGGTCGAACTCGACCTGACCCAGATGATGGCGCAGAAATCCGACGCCGTGGAAGGCCTGACCAAGGGCATCGAATTCCTGTTCAAGAAGAACAAGGTCGACTACCTCAAGGGCCGCGGCAAGATCCTCGGCAAGGGCAAGGTCGAAGTCGAGCTGCTCGACGGCGGCAAGCAGGTGCTGGAAACGAAGCACATCGTCATTGCGACGGGGTCCGAGCCTGCCACCCTGCCGGGCATCGAGATCGATGAGGAGCGCATCGTGTCGAACACCGGCGCCCTCAGCCTGAAGGCCGTGCCGAAGAAACTCGTGCTGATTGGCGCGGGCGTCATCGGCCTCGAGATGGGGTCGGTCTGGGCGCGCCTCGGCTCCGAGGTCACCGTGGTGGAATATCTCGACCGAATCCTTCCGCCGGCCGATGCCGAAGTGGCCAAGGAAGCCGAGCGGATCTTCAAGAAGCAGGGCCTGACCTTCAAGCTCGGCACCAAGGTGACCGGCGTCGAGAAAACCAAGACCAAGCTGAAGGTGAACATCGAACCGGCCAAGGGCGGCGCGGCTGAAACGCTGGACGCGGATGTCGTGATCGTCGCGATCGGACGCAAGCCGTATACGGACGGTCTCGGACTCGAAACCGTGGGCGGCAAGACCGACAAGCGCGGCGTGATCGAAGTCACCGGTCACTTCAAGGTGGCAGAGGGTGTCTGGGCGGTCGGCGACTGCATCCCCGGCCCGATGCTGGCCCACAAGGCCGAAGATGACGGCACGGCGGTGGCCGAACTGATCGCCGGCAAGGCGGGCCATGTCGACTACAATCTCGTGCCGAGCGTGGTGTACACGAACCCGGAGATGGCCTGGGTCGGCAAGAACGAGGAAGAGCTGAATGCCGCCGGTGTCGACTATGCCAAGGGCAAGTTCCCGTTCATGGCAAACTCGCGCGCGCGGACCAATCACGAGACGCTCGGCTTCGTGAAAATCCTGACCGAAAAGGGCACCGACAAGATCCTTGGCGCCCACATGATCGGCACCGGTGTCGGCGAAATGATCGGCGAGATCTGCGTGGCGATGGAATTCGGCGCCTCATCCGAGGACATTGCCCGCACCAGCCATGCCCACCCGACGATGTCGGAAGCTGTCCGCCAGGCCGCCATGGCGGTCGAAGGCTGGGCGATGCAGATGTAGCCTGCCCCGAAGCGGACCGGCCCCTTCGGACCGGTCCGTACGGCTTTAGTGGACGGCCTCCTCGTCCTGCGGCCGCGATGTCATCTGCGGATGATTGATCAGACCATCCGAGACGCGCGGTTTTCCGGCCAGCGCGGCGATATCCGGCAAGGCCGCAAGCACGATATCGACGCTGAGCGGATTGATCCGCTGGTAGAGCGGCGGCATCTCGGCAAAGTCCCAGTCCGCCACGCCTTCCGCCGGGTTCGAGATCACGACAAGGCAGGCATAGTTGATGCCCAGCATGCGCGAATAGGTCATCTCGGTGCCGACACTCATGGTGACGAGATCGCCGCCCAGCAGGCCCATCATCTTCACCTCGGCCACCGTTTCGAACCGCGCTCCGCGCGACTGCACGAGCACGGCCTGATCGTGGAGGGTGATATCCGTGTTGCCGCCGCCGCCATGCAGGATGTCCTCCGTATGCGTCTTCAGGATGCCGCGCAGGTCGGTGTCCATCGCCGGTGTGTAGCGGGGGACAGGAATGGCATTCGGGTCGCGGAACACATCGCGCGGGAATGCAATGGCGCGGTCGATGTTCAGGTCGATGAAGTCATGCGGGATCGTGAAGTCATAGGTCTTCATCGCCGGATTGATGGCGCCGGCCGTCGCCCCGCCGATCGCATCCGTCACGCCAAGATCATACAGCGCAAGCCAGGTTTCCTGCCACTTTCCCATCCCGTGGCCGTGGACATAATAGAAGGGCACGCCATTGGCTTCGCCGTAGCGGATCTCCGGCGAGGGGCCGAGCTTTGTCTCGACCGTGAAGGGCGCGCCCAGAAGGCCTTCGCGGAAGAGCATTGCGTCGTTCATGTAGGTGCCGCCGATGATGGCGATGGTGGCTTTCGGCACGTCCGGCGCGGCGGGCGCGGCGACTTCGGCCAGCGACGTGCAGCCTGCAAGGCCGAGCAGGACTGCGCCCGCGATGAATTGCCTGATCATGATCTGCCTCCTGCCCTGTGATATCCGGGCGCGCCCTCATCGACGCCAGCCTGCCCGCAGCCGCAACAGAAAATCGAGCACCCGGTTCTGGAGCCGGCCTGCGGATGCCAAACCGCAGCAGGAAAAGGCGGCGATGACCGTCAATTGTTCACGCTTGCAGGGGCGATCTCGAAATCAGAGCGGCGCGGCCCCGCGGCGTACGCGGTCCGGCGCAGACATTTCACCCGCCTTGAAGCTGGACGCCGCGGGCCTGGCACCTTACTCTGCCGCGCATGTACAAGCATGCAGGCGCCGGATGGGACATCAGGCCGTTTGAAACAGCGGATGCTGGCCCGTGCCTGTCGATCTTCCGGGATTGCCTGAAAGACATGCCCTGGCGCACGCGCAGCCGCGGCCAGTACATCATCCTGCGCCGGGCGCTGGACCCGCAGAGCGCCTGGGTTGCGCACGAACCGGACGCGGGGATCGTCGGTTTCCTGTCGCTGCAGGTGCCGCAGGACTATGTGGACCATCTGTTCGTGGACCGGGACTGGCGCTTCTGCG
>JBGSOU010000282.1:0-5561 GCA_041739025.1 Hyphomonas sp. | reverse complement strand
GCCCGGGCGGCCCCCTTCGGCCTCGATGGCGGCCTTCAGGGCGCGGGCTCCGGCGGGGCTGGCCTGGCGCGATGCGGCAATCACGACCCACTCATTTACCATCAGACTCTCCGCTTTGAGGCACGGTGTCTCTAGGAGCCTTTCCTCGGGGCGGGCAAGCCCCTAGACTCCCCCGGATGCATCCAGCGATCCTGATCCACGGCCCGACCGCCAGCGGCAAGTCCGCCCTCGCCATTGAAGTGGCACGCCGCCTCGGCGGCGAGGTGATCAATGCCGATTCCATGCAGGTTTACAAAGACGTGCAGGTGATCTCGGCCCGGCCGTCCGAAGAGGAGATGGCGGGCGTGCCCCACCATCTGTTCGGCTATGTCGATCCGGCGGCGCGCTATTCCACCGGAGAATGGCTGGAGGCCGCGCGCGCAGTGATCAAGCGGCTGCAGCGGCAGAACAAGCGCGCGATTTTCGTTGGCGGCACCGGGCTTTACCTGCTGGCGTTGACCCAGGGCCTGTCGGACATTCCGCCGGTGCCGGACGAGATTCGCGCCGAAGTGCGCACCATCAGCGACGCTGAAGGCGCTGACGGACTCCGGGCGCGGCTTATGCCGCATGATCCCGAACTGGCCGAACGGCTCGGCACGGGCGACCGCCAGCGTCTGGCACGGGCCTATGAAGTGTGGCTGGCCACCGGCCGATCGCTGACCGATTTCCAGACCGAGCGCCAGCCACCGGTGCTGCAGCCCGCAGAATGGACGGGCTTTGCCCTGACCCCGCCGCGCGCGGCGCTCTACAAGAAGATCGACCGCCGGTTCGAAGGCATGCTGATGCAGGGCGCGATGAACGAGGCACGCGACCTGGTGGCGCGGGGGCTCGACCCCGAGCTGCCGGTGATGAAGGCCTGCGGGATGCCCTGGCTGACGGCGTTTGCCCGGGGCGAACTGAGCCCGGAAGTGGCCGCCGAGAATGCCAAGCGTGACACACGCCGCTATGCAAAAAGGCAGTTCACCTGGATCGGGCGGCAGTTTCCGTTCTGGACGCGCATACCTTCCCCCGAGATGGGAGATCGTTTGAGGGTCATTTTTGCCCTTTACAGGGAGATTGACACCGCTCAAGCGGAAGATTATGCCTGACCGCATGAATTCGAGGAAACGCCCCTTGCGCAAAATGACCGTAGTACAGCTTCGGCGCCCGTAGCTGCCTGATCCCTCAGGTGGTTGCGGGTGCGCACAGAAAAGGGCTTCCTCCGGAGGCCCTTTTTTGTTTGGCCGCAGCTCCGAATGCCCCCCTTCCCTCCCAAACGCCCGAGCCCTTCTCATGACCACCAAGACCAAGGCCAAGCCTGCCGCCACCCCCGACGCGGCCCCGCGCCTGATGACGGGCGCCCAGATCGTCGTGGAAGCCCTTCGCGAGCAGGGTGTCACGGTGATGTTCGGCTATCCGGGCGGGGCGGTGCTTCCGATCTATGATGCGCTCTACGGGCAGGAAACGATCCGCCATATTCTGGTGCGCCATGAACAGGGCGCCGGCCATGCCGCCGAAGGCTATGCACGGTCGACCGGCCAATGCGGCGTGGCACTGGTGACGTCCGGCCCCGGCGCCACCAACATGGTGACCCCGATCACGGATGCGCTGATGGACTCGATCCCGATGGTCGTGATCACCGGCCAGGTGCCGACCCACCTGATCGGCACGGATGCTTTCCAGGAATGCGACACGACCGGCATCACGCGCAGCTGCGCCAAGCACAATTACCTCGTCACCGACGTGAACCAGCTCGCGCGGATCATGCATGAGGCCTTTTACGTGGCGACCTCCGGACGCCCCGGTCCGGTGGTCATCGACATTCCGAAGGACATCCAGTTCGCCACCGGCCCCTATGTCGGCAAGGAAGGCATCACCAAACCGACCTATGTACCTCAGCGCAAGCCGAACATGGATGCCATCAAGGTGGCCGCCGACCTGATCACCAAAGCCTGGCGGCCGGTATTCTATACCGGCGGCGGGGTGATCAATTCCGGGCCGCGCGCTTCGGCGAAGTTGCGCGAACTGCAGGAGCTGACCGGCTTTCCGGTGACCTCGACGCTGATGGGGCTCGGCGCCTTTCCGGCCTCGCACCCCGACTGGCTGGGCATGCTGGGCATGCATGGCAGCTTCGAAGCCAACAATGCGATGCACGACTGCGACCTGATGATCTGCGTGGGCGCCCGCTTTGACGACCGGGTGACCGGCCGCATCGATGCCTTCTCGCCCAAGTCGAAGAAGATCCACATCGATATCGACGCCTCATCGATCAACAAGATCGTGCGGGTGGACGTGCCGATCCTGGCAGACTGCGCCGAAGCGCTCGACGCGCTGATCACCGAGATCAAGGCGCTGAAGCGCAAGATGCCGGACCTGGCCCCCTGGCAGGCCCAGATCGAAACCTGGCGCGCGCGCAAGGGATTCAGCTACACGAACTCCGCCGAAGTGATCAAACCGCAATACGCGGTCGAGCGCCTCTATGCGCTGACCAAGGACCGCGACACCTACATCACGACCGAAGTCGGCCAGCACCAGATGTGGGCCGCGCAGTTCTATCACTTCAACGCCCCGAACCGGTGGATGACCTCCGGCGGCCTCGGCACGATGGGTTATGGCCTGCCGGCCGCCGTCGGCGTGCAGGCGGCCCATCCGGACGCGCTGGTGATCGACATTGCCGGCGAAGCCTCGATCCAGATGATGACGCAGGAACTCTCCACCGCGGTCCAGCACCGGCTGCCGGTGAAGGTGTTCATCCTCAACAATGAATGGATGGGCATGGTGCGCCAGTGGCAGGAATTGCTGCATGGCGAGCGCTATTCACATTCCTATTCCGAAAGCCTGCCGGATTTCGTGAAACTGGCCGAAGCGATGGGCGGGCACGGGATCCGGTGCGACAAGCCGGAGGAACTCGACGCCAAGATCCTCGAAATGATCAATCACCCCGGACCGGTCCTGTTCGATTGCCGGGTCGAGCGCGCCGAAAACTGCCTGCCGATGATCCCGTCGGGCTCTGCGCACAACCAGATGATCCTGGGCGAGATAACTGGTAACGAAATCGGCGAGGCGGGCCGAAAGCTCGTTTGAGATAACAAGGTGTTGGATCGTTAACGTTGGGGATGGCTATGGACGTTGGCGGCGTTCTGGAACTCGGGCAGCAATATATCGAGGTGATCCTGGCGATCGGCTCGGCCTTCATTGCCGTGATCAGCGCCCTGATCGCGCGCGGGGAAACCCGCCGCCAGCGCAAGCTGCAGACCGAACGCCTGCGCCAGAGCATCGACGCCGCCAGCCTCGAATGGGGCAATGCAGCGATCGATACGCTGGCGCGCGCCGCGATGTTTGCCCGCACGCGCGGCCTGCAGGTGAATGACGGCGCGTTTCTGGCGAACAAGGCAAACCTTCTCGTGGCGCTGTCCACCCTGGTCGATCGGGGGCGAATGTTCTTTCCGAACCTGAACCCCGACAACAAGGGCGCCGAGAAGGAAGGCGCCTACCGCGGCCACCGTCCCCCCATTCTCGACGCGCTGATGTGGACCTTCCACGAGCTGGAAGCGCTGACGCGCGAAGGCGGTCCGTCGTCCGATGATGCGGCCGCCTTCATCGACGAATGCCGCCGCTTGCTGGTGTCCGAACTGCAGGCCTATCTCGATCCGCGCCGCAAGGATGAAGTGGTTGAGCGCTATGACGACCAGACCGGCGACAATCGCAGCGACGCGATTGCCAAATCGCAGGCGCTGAAAGCAAAACTCGCAACCCGGCGTCCCGGGTTCCAATTCGGCGCCGAGGCGTCCACCGTTTCCACGAGGCTCCAATGAGCGATGCATCGACCCCGGCGAACGGCAACGGTCCGAAATCGGCCTACTTCCTCTCCCATTCGGATGAGGGCATCGAGCGGCGTACGCTGGCGGTGCTGGTTGACAACGAGCCGGGCGTTCTGGCCCGCGTCGTTGGCCTGTTCTCCGGGCGCGGCTACAACATCGACTCGCTGACGGTGGCCGAAGTCGATGCCAGCCAGCACCGCTCGCGCATCACCATTGTCACGCAAGGCACGCCGCACATTCTGGAACAGATCGAAGCGCAGCTGCTGCGCATCGTGCCGGTCGCCGAAGTCATCGACATCACCAACTCCAAAAGCGGCATCGAACGCGAACTGGCGCTCGTGAAGGTGGCCGGCGTGGGTGAAAAGCGGGTCGAAGCGCTCCGGATCGCTGAGATTTTCCGCGCACATGTGATAGACACCACCAACGAGAGTTTCATTTTCGAGGTCACGGGTGCTTCGGAAAAGCTGACACAGTTCGTCGACCTGATGCGCCCCCTGGGTCTGGTCGAAGTCAGCCGCACCGGAGTGCTGTCGATCAAACGGGGAAAGGAGAAAGGATGAAAACCTCTCTCTGGCGCGCCGTTCTGGTGAGCCTGGCCGCCTGCGTCCTGCCATTTGCGGCGCACGCGCAGCTGGACGGCTGCACGCCCGCGCTTCCCGTTGCCGGCAATCCCGCGCCCGTCGATTCCGACACGGCAAAGCTGACCTGCGACTTGCAGCGCGCGCGCCTGATCCGCGAACAGGCGACGCGGTATTATGGCAGTGAACCGGACTCCCTGGTTGAAATCATCGACATGGCCTCGCCGAGCGGCGCGGCTTATGTTTACGACGTGGTGGACCAGAACGGAACGCTCAGCCTCGATGCGCGCTCTGTACCGGACGGCAAGGGCATGCGGTGCCGCCTGCAGGTGATCCTGCCCGGAGACACGGCCAGAGCCCTGCACACGCTGCTCGCCGCCGCTGCCGATCCACAACTGCCGGGCTATGGCCCGCGCGAGGAAGTCACCGTCAATCCGGACGGCTCGCGCAATGTGCGCCTGGTGATCGACAGCCATGACGTGATCACGCGCGCCGAAACGCCCGCCGGCATACGCCAGTTCTCCCGGCATGCCGGATCCGATGATCCGGTGAATCGTCTCAACAATCTCGTCATCGGCTTTGCCAATGTCAGCCCGGCCTGGGACTGCAAAGCCTCCTGACGGAACCCCTCCAGAACCAACCTTCCCTTCCCCTTGCAGCGGAGCATCCGAACGCACATGAAAGTCTATTACGAACAAGACGCCGACATCAGCCTGATCCAGAAGAAGAAGGTCGCGGTCGTCGGCTATGGCAGCCAGGGCCACGCCCATGCGCTGAACCTGCGCGACAGCGGCGTGAAGCAGATCAAGGTCGCCCTGCAGGAAGGCTCGTCCAGCCGCAAGAAATGCGAAGCCGAGAAGCTTGAAGTCGTCACCCCGGCTGAAGCTGCAAAATGGGCCGACGTGCTGATGATCCTCGTGCCGGACGAGAAGCAGGCCGTGATGTTTGCCAACGAGATCGAACCGCACCTGCGCGCCGGTCAACACATCATGTTCGGCCACGGCTTCAACATCCACTATAACCTGATCCGTCCGCGGGCAGACGTCGACGTGTCGCTGTCGGCGCCGAAGGGCCCGGGCCATACGCTACGCGCGCAGTACCAGATGGGCTTCGGCCTGCCGGGCCTGATCGCCATCCACCAGGA
>JBGSOU010000270.1:0-1859 GCA_041739025.1 Hyphomonas sp. | reverse complement strand
AGGTTCCCCTGCAAGGTGTCCGGCGGGTTGGCCTACCTTGTGCATCCGAAGGCCTTTCATGGGTCCGATCTCACCCATGTCCAGCCGCACCGGCCATCCCGCAACGCAAGCTTCGGTGGCCTGCGTCGTCCGCGTTGCGGTCTGGTGCAGGAAGGATATGACGGGTTAGGGAGGCGGAAATTCGCGGGGTGACGGAAAAATAAATGTTGGCGTTGTCTTCGAGACTACAAAAGTCGGAAAACTGACGCGATATCAATAATCTAGAAAAATAATACCAGTGCGGAGAACTGTAGAAAAGTTTTTCCACGCGATTTTGCCAATTTCCGCTTTCCGCATTTTCAACCCCGCGCATGTGTCACGGCGATACATCTCCCCCCGTCACCCCTGTGCTTGTCACAGGGGCCCATTCCCCTCCCGTCACCACACGGCTTGCCTTTGGTTTCAGTCAACAGAGGGACGCGAGTGCTGCCGGTGTTGCTACGCTCAGGCATGGATTCCTGTGACAAGCACAGGAATGACGGGGAGAGGTGTTTTCTGCCAAACCGCCAATTCCCCTGGGCAAAATCTCAAGGTTCATGGTGCGGAGAGCAACGCGCCTTCAGCCGCGCCGGTAGGCCGGCGATAGCAGCAGGGTGAGGCCGACGCCGAGGCAGGCGGCGGCGAGACCGAACCAGGTGATGGCGTATTGCAGATGGCTGTTGGAAAATTCGACGATTGTAGCGCCGCCGCGCGGCCAGCCGCCCGGCACAGGCGCTGGGCCTGAATCGACGACCATGCGAACCGCCTTGTCATCGGGAATTTTGGCGGCGGTGATCATGGCGACGAAATCCTTCCAGTAGAACTCGCGCTTGTCGGGGCGGTTGTCGGGCACGAAACGGTTAGGTTTTTCCAGCCGCGGTTCGCGCACCAGGCCTTCGATTGCGATGGTGCCTTCGACCAGGCCTTGGCGCCGCGTCGCCGGGTCGCGCAGGGCGTAGGGCACGAAGCCGCGGTCAACCAGAAGCGTGCGCCCGTCGTCCAGCGTCAACGGCGTGATGACCTCCCAGCCAACTTCGCCTTTGCCGGTCGCATAGAAATAGAGTTCGCGGGCATGATCAAACTGTCCCGAAACCCGAACCGGCCGGAACTCGACCGGCTCGCCGGCGGCTAGGCTAGCTTCCAGCTCGGCAAGGGTCGCGGCGGGCTTCGACCGGCGCGCTTCGACTTCGGCGATCAGCGCTTCCTTCCATTGCAGGCGCTCGACCTGCCAGAAGCCCAGGGCCGCCAGCACGGCGGTGGCCGCCAGCACGCATACCAGCAGCAGGGCGCGCGACCGCAGTTTCATTCCGGCATGTCCACATGCTTGCCGTCAAGCGCACCTTCGCGGGCCGAAGTCTTGTACTGCATGGCGATCATGATCGACTTGGTGACGCGCAACGCCCAAATCGACGAACCGATGATCAGCGGCCCCCAGACGATGATGTGCACCCAGACGGGCGGCGCCAGCGCCGACTGCACCGCCATTGCCAGACCGAGGATGACGAAGCCGAGGATCAGGATCACGAACACGGCAGGGCCGTCGCCGGATTCGATGAACGAATAATCAAGGCCGCAGCTCATGCAGCGCGGGGCCGGGTTCAGAACGCCGGCGTAGAGGCGGCCCTGGCCGCAGCGTGGACAGGTGCAGCGCAGTCCGGTGTCGAAAGGCGACAGGTCCGGCCATTGATGTTCGTGCCGGGGATGTTCGGCGTTTGTGTTCATGGCAGGATCTCTATTGGCGTGTTCCAGGCGACGCGGGTCCACAAATCATCCATGTCGGCATTGGTGAGCGCGATGCAGCCGTTCGTCCAGTCGAAATTCATGGTCAGCCAGTCGAGCCA
>JBGSOU010000267.1:0-6648 GCA_041739025.1 Hyphomonas sp. | reverse complement strand
TCACCCGGCGATACATGTCACTGGAAAGTCTCGCCAGGATCGTCGATAACCCTGTTCTCAGTCTGCCCGGCGTGGGCAACTGAAACCATCACCGCAGCCGAAACGGCGTGCACGAATTACACCACGTGATGGGACGCTACCGAACAGGACCGCGAGCGCTCCTACATCAGCCGGGGGCACTATGCCCCGCAGATCCGTGAACTCCGCAGGTTGTTTCCGGAGGAACAGCTCCTGTTCTTGCGGAGCGAACACTTCCTCGCCGAACCACGATCCGTTTTGAGTGAGGTTTGCGCTTTCCTGAAGGTCGGCGACCATGCCTTTTCTCAGGAAGCGCGCCACAACAGCGCGACCGGCACAGCGGTCATGGCTGAGCAGGATCGACGCTATCTTGAGGCGCTTTTCCGGTATGACGCCGCCGAAACGCGCAGCCTTCTCGGCTGGGCGCAGGATGGCTGGACCGTTTAGCGGTACAAGCGCGCGCCGCGCGGCAAAGTCTTTTCAGGCGGTATCTTGCGGCCAGCGGACAGATGAGGCAAACCCCGTTTTGGCCTGAAGGGGTATAGCTCAGCTGGTAGAGTGGCGGTCTCCAAAACCGCAGGTCGTGGGTTCGAGCCCCTCTGCCCCTGCCAGGCCAGCCGCGAGATAGCGCTTGCGCCGATCCGCCATGTGGTCTGCTATCGAGGCCAGACGCAGATTCGAGCAGGCCATGACCCCGGTACAATCAGTTGCAGAGCGTGATATTTCCGCAGCCAGCCAGCCTTGGTGGCGCGGCGCGGTCGTCTACCAGATCTATCCGCGCTCATACCTCGACACCAATGGTGACGGTATCGGCGACCTGCCGGGGATCACCCGGAAGCTCGGCCATATCGCCCGTCTCGGTGTCGACGCGATCTGGATTTCGCCCTTCTTTCGCTCCCCGATGCGGGATTTCGGCTATGATGTGTCGGATTACTGTGATGTCGATCCGATCTTTGGAACGCTTGAGGACTTTGATGCGCTTCTTGCCGAGGCGCACCGGCTGGGCCTGAAGGTCATCATCGACCAAGTGTATGCGCACACCTCCGATGCGCATGACTGGTTCACTGCGAGCCGGGCGTCCCGCGAAAATCCGTATGCGGATTGGTATGTCTGGCGCGATGCGAGGCCGGACGGGACGCCGCCCAACAACTGGCAGTCGGTGTTTGGTGGCGCCGCGTGGACGTGGGATGCGCGCCGCCAGCAGTATTACATGCACAATTTCCTGAGCAGCCAGCCGCAGCTGAACCTGCATAACCCGGACGTGCAGGACGCAATGCTTGCCGCTGCGAAGTTCTGGCTCGACCGGGGCGTTGACGGGTTTCGCCTGGATGCCATCAATTTCGGGATGTTTGATCCGGAGTTCCGGGACAATCCGCCCTGGCCTGCCGACGGACGTGTCATCACGCGGCCATTCGACTTGCAGCATCATATCCACAACCAGTCCCATCCCGCCATTCCGGATTTCCTGGCGCGGGTCCGCCAGTTGGCGGATGGTTACGGTGCCGTGTTCACCGTGGCTGAAGTGCCCGGCCCTGATCCGCTGCCCGAGATGCGCGCCTTCACCGAGGGCGAGGGGCATCTGAGTTCGGCCTACAGTTTTGATTTCCTGTATGCCGCGCGGTTGTCGGCGCGGCGGGTGAAGGCGTCCCAGATGAACTGGGCGGGGCCTATCCGCGAGGGCTGGCCATCCTGGGCGTTTTCAAATCATGACGCGCCAAGGTGCGTCAGCCGCTGGTGCCCGCCGGGCGCGGACCTTGCCGCATTTGCGAAGCTGACCAACGCGCTGCTGCTTTGCCTGCGCGGGAATCCGATCCTCTATCAGGGAGAAGAACTGGGTCTTCCGCAGGCGGAGGTTGCATTCGAGGACCTTCAGGATCCGGAAGCGATCGCGAATTGGCCGCGAACGCTCGGGCGTGATGGCGCGCGCACGCCGATGCCCTGGTCGAAGGGCGACGCGCATGCGGGCTTCTCCGAGGGCAAACCCTGGCTGCCGATCGGGCAGTGGCACATACAACTGGCGGCGGCGGAGCAGGAGGCGGATGCCGGTTCCGTCCTTCACTTTACCCGGAAAGTCCTGCACGCCCGAGCGCAGTCTGCGGCGCTTCAGCTCGGCGATGTCTCCTTTCCCGAAGCGCCTGAGCCCTTGCTCGTCCTCTGCAGGCAAAACCAAGGCGAGACGGTCGTGTGCCTGTTCAATCTGGGAACGGAGCGCCTTGATGTGCCGGCAGGACTGGTCGATGGGTTGAGCTGCTTGATCGCATCAGATGCGGAAACGGAGGCGCCGGCGGCGCTGGATGGGCTCGCGGTCTGGATCGGCCGGAAGATTCAAACCGGCTGATCCCGGTCTCAGAGGATGCTGCAGGACTCCCGGACGATCAGCTCGGTGGGCAGGCGTTCGGATCGCAATGGCCCCGACTCACCGGCCGACAACAGCTTCGACACGAGGAGGCGTCCGGCCTGGCCCATGTCCTGGGATACGGTGGTCAGCGATGGCCGCGTGTAGGCGGACAGCTGGATGTTGTCATATCCGACGACGGCGACGTCTTCCGGCACCTTGCGATGGGCTTTCAGCAGGCTGCGAATGGCGCCGAGCGCGATCAGGTCGCCGGCCGCAAAGATGCTGTCAAACTGCAGACCGCGTCCGAGAAGGCTGTCAACGGCGGCCTCCGCAAAACTGATCTCAAACCGGGCCGGCACGGCAAGCGCCGGATCAACCGTGATGCCCGCGCGGCGATGCGCTTCAACATAGCCCTGATAGCGCTGCTGCACCTCAGGGGCGGCCATGTCACCCAGAAAGGCAATCCGGCGGCGGCCGAGATTGAGCAGGTGTGAGGCGGCGCGGGTTCCGCCGCGGACATTGTCGGAACCGATGGAACAGTATTTCTGGTTCGGCAGCTCTGCGCCCCAGACGACAAAGCGGTTTTCGGTCTCGGCGAGGCGGTTGAACCGGTCATGCAGCAGGTTCTGGCCAAAGAAGATGACGCCTTCTGCCCGGTTGGCGGTCATCAGGGAGTCGAGATCATCCTGGGATTCCGGCGCCAGGTGCGAGATCAGCAGGTCGCAATCCGAGGCGCGGGCGGCTTCAGCGATGCCGCCGATGAGTTCCTGGAAGAACGGATCGGATACGCGGCTCTGGCGGGCGCTCGGCGTGGGAATGACGATGGCAATCGTGGCCGAGGCGCCGGACAGCAAGGCGGGCATCGAGGGGCGGAAATGATAATTGTGTTCACGCGCGATCTTCCAGACGCGCCGCTTCGTTTCGTCATTGACGGCTGGACTGTTGTTGAGCGCCCGCGACACCGTCGCGATCGAAACGCCGGCGATGGACGCGAGATCCTCGAGCCTCGTTCGGCTGGACATTTCCGGCAAACTCCCCCATATTTGAAACAACGTTGTCATTCTGGTGGCAGCATCGTTTCCGATACAGTCTATAGTTGGTGCAAAGATTTGCAAAATGATTTGGAGCAAATGACTGCGTTCGCTTTGACCCTAAAAAATAATTGTAAAAACAGTAACATGATGAGACTTTGCCTGCTTGGCCCCGGCACGCCTTTGCAAGGGTTGCTTGCGGGCGGTCAGCGGGCTGGACGGCGTCGCGGCCCACCGTCGGCAAGCGCCTTCATCAGGAGTTAGAATGGCCAAGTTTGTTCCTGTTGACCCGTTCGACATCGTGATTTTCGGTGGCACGGGCGACCTGTCGAAGCGCAAGCTCTTGCCGGCCCTGTTTCACCGCTGGCTCGACGGCCAGATTCCTCCAAACAGCAAGATTGTCGGCTCGGCGCGGTCTGATCTTGATGATGCCGGTTACCGCAAGCTGGCGCGAGAGGCGTGCGAGGCGGCTTCGGGCAAGGACTGGGACGCCGCCGAGTGGGCGAAGTTCGAGACGATCATTCACTACACCGCGATTGATGCGACCGACCCTTCAGCGGATTGGGCAGCACTGAGCCAGCGGCTTGCAACCGAGGCGGCTCGGCCGCGCGTCTTCTATCTGGCGACATCGCCGCACCTGTATGTCGATATCTGCCGCGCCATCGGAAAGGCGGGGCTCGCCTGCGAGACAGCGCGGGTGGTGCTCGAGAAGCCGATCGGGACGGATCTGGAGTCGGCCCGGGCGATCAATAACGGCGTCGGCGAAGTGTTTTCGGAGCGGCAGGTTTTCCGGATTGACCATTATCTTGGCAAGGAAACCGTGCAGAACCTCATGGTCCTGCGGTTTGCGAACATGCTGTTCGAGCCGCTGTGGTCGCACAATTACATTGACCATGTGCAGATCACTGTGGCCGAAAATCTCGGCCTTGAAGGGCGGGCGGATTATTACAATCGTTCCGGTGCGCTGCGCGACATGGTGCAGAACCACCTTCTGCAGCTGCTGTGCCTGACCGCGATGGAGCCGCCCAACGACATGGGCGATGACGAAATCCGGACCGAGAAGATCAAGGTGCTCAACGCGCTCGGGGAAATCTCGCCGGAACAGGTGAAGAAGCAAACCGTTCGTGGCCAGTACACGGCGGGAATGTCTGGCGGCAAGCCCGCCAAGGGATACCTTGAAGAGTTGTCTTCGGCGACAGGCAGCAATACCGAAACCTTCGTGGCAGTGAAAGCCGAAGTGAAGAACTGGCGCTGGGCCGGCGTGCCGTTTTACCTGCGTACCGGCAAGCGGATGTCGTCGCGCCATTCCGACATTGTCATCCAGTTCAAAGCGGCGCCGCACAACATTTTCGGGCAAGGCGTCGACAGTGTAAACCGCCTGGTGATCCGTCTGCAGCCGGATGAAGCCGTGCGACTGTTCGTGCAGATCAAGGAGCCGGGCCCCGGCGGTTTGCGCGTCAAGTCGCTGCCTTTGAACCTCTCTTATGCCGAGAGCTTTACGCTGCGCTATCCGGACGCTTACGAACGCCTGCTGATGGACATCGTTCGTGGAAACCTGTCGCTGTTCATGCGGCGGGAGGAGGTCGAGGCAGCTTGGCGCTGGGTCGACAGTCTGATCGAGTCCTGGGAGGCGTGCGGCTATGCGCCGGAAGCGTATGCGGCGGGTACGGATGGTCCACTCTCCGCAGCCATGATGCTCGACCGGGATGGCCGAAGCTGGTGGAAGGAAGGGTAAGCGCGATGGCGCTGCCCGTCACTGAATTTCCGTCGCGCGAGGCGGCATCGAAGGCGGCGGCGGCGCTTGCCGTGGCGACGCTCGGCGCAGCGGTGCTGGCACGCGGTCACGCAAGCTTGATGGTGTCGGGCGGGTCGACGCCGGTGGGAACGTTCGAACATCTGGCCACCGCGCACTTTGATTGGGCGAAGGTGACAGCCGGGCTGGTGGATGAGCGGTGGGTCCCGCCAGATCATCCGGACTCCAACGAACGGCTCGTGCGCACGCATTTGCTGAAGGATCTTGCGGCCGCTGCAGCGTTCATTCCGATGAAGACTCCAGCCGGCGCGCCTGGCGCCGCCGTGCCGGACCGCAACGACGCCTATGCGCCGTTTTGCAATCCCGCAGACTTCGTATTGCTGGGCATGGGAACAGATGGCCATACGGCCAGCTGGTTTCCCGGCAATCCGGCGATGGCGGATCTGGTTTCCCCGCTGCATGGGCGCTGCATCGCTGCGGTGGAAGCGCCGGGCGCGACAGTGGCGCAGCGCATGACGCTGACCGTACCCGCAGTAACGCGGGCGCGCCGGGGCCTGTTGCTCGTGTTTGGTGAAACCAAGCGCGGGGTCTTGAAAGCCGCAGGCTCGGCCGATCCGCTGCAATACCCGGTGCGCCATGCTATGGATGGCATGGGCGACCGGCTCGCCATTTATTGGGCTCCCTGAATGACCAACACACTCAATCCTGTTGTCAAAGACGTGACGGCGCGTATCGAAGCGCGTTCGCGCGAGTCGCGGGCGACCTATCTCGAGATGATCCGTGCCCGCCGCCCCACGGCCTTTGCGCGTTCGCGCCTGACCGAGGGCAATCTCGCGCACGCTTCGGCAGGTTGTGCGGTAATCGAGAAGGCGCAGATCCTTGGCGCCGGATGGCCGGTGATCGGCATCATCACGGCGTACAACGACATGCTCTCGGCGCATGCGCCCTTCGAATCCTATCCGCAATTGATCCGGGACGCCGCGCGCGAGGTGCACGCTGTCGCGCAGGTGGCCGGCGGCGTGCCCGCGATGTGCGACGGGATCACGCAAGGGCAGGAGGGGATGGAGCTGTCGTTGTTCTCGCGCGACGTGATCGCGAGGGCCTCGGCCATCGGACTCTCGCACGATGCCTTTGACGCCGTCTTGCACCTCGGGGTGTGTGACAAGATCGTACCGGGACTGCTCATCGCCGCGCTGCGGTTTGGCTGGTTGCCGTCGATTTTCGTACCGGGCGGGCCGATGCCTTCAGGGTTGCCCAATCCGGAGAAAGTCCGGATACGGCAATTGTTTGCGGAAGGAAAAGTCGGGCGCGACGCGCTCTTGAAGGCGGAAGCGGAGAGCTATCACAGCCAGGGCACGTGCACGTTCTACGGCACCGCAAACTCGAACCAGATGTTGATGGAAGTGATGGGCCTGCATCTGCCGGGGGCGGCCTTCCCAAATCCCGGCACGCCGCTGCGAGCGGCGTTGACGCGCGCGGCGGCCCACCGGGCTGCGGCGATCACTGCA
>JBGSOU010000236.1:0-5447 GCA_041739025.1 Hyphomonas sp. | reverse complement strand
GGCATCCGCGTCAATGTCTGCGACCTTGTCCGCCGCGCTGAAGCGGAGGGGCTGCGCACGATCCTCGTCGAGGGGGGCAGCCAGCTCGCCGCCAGCTTCGTGCGCGAAGGGCTTGTTCATGAACTCGCCTGGTTCCGCGCGCCGCTGCTGATTGGCGGGGAGGGGCTCCCGGCCGTCGGCGGACTCGGCCTTACCGATCTGGCGTCTGCGACGCGTTGGCGTACTGTCGCGACGGAACGGATTGGAGATGACGTGCTCGATACTTATGTTCGAGTTGAGCAATAGCCCCCGGCCAGGATAATCCAATGTTTACAGGCCTTGTCACAGATGTCGGCACCATCCGGCGCGCGGAGCACCGCAATGGGCTCGCCCGGTTCGAGGTCGAGAGCGGCTTTCCGCTGGCCGGCGTCGCCCTTGGCGCGTCGATCCTCCACTCGGGCGTCTGCCTGACCGTTGTCGACAAGGGCGAGGCTCCGCGCGGATCATGGTTCGCGGTCGAGGCCGTCCCCGAAACCCTGTCGAAAACCATCCTCGGCGGCTGGACCGAAGGCGCCCGCGTCAATCTCGAGCAGAGCCTGAAACTTGGCGACGAGCTCGGCGGCCACTTCGTGTTTGGCCATGTCGACGGCGTCGGCGAGATCGTCTCGGTCGAGCCCGAAGGCCAGAGCTTCCGGGTGACCATCCGCCCGCCCGCTGCCATCGCGCGTTACTTCGCGACCAAGGGCTCCGCCGCCATCGACGGCGTCTCGCTCACTGTTGCCGCCGCGCTGCCGAATGGCGACTTCCAGGTCGCCATCATTCCGCACACCTGGGACGTCACAACCCTCAGCACACTGAAGGCGGGCGACAAGGTCAATCTCGAAATCGATATGCTAGCACGCTATGTCGCGCGCATGATCGGCGCGGATGCGCCGGAAGGAAAGCAGGTCCCATGAGCAACGACTTCCACGCCGCCATCTCGTCCATCGAGGAAATCATCGAAGATGCGCGCAATGGGCGCATGTTCATCCTCGTCGATGCCGAGGACCGCGAGAACGAGGGCGACCTTGTCATTCCCGCGACCTTCGCCACGCCCGAGGCGGTCAACTTCATGGCCCGCTACGGCCGCGGCCTCATCTGCCTGTCGATGACACAGGAGCGGGCCCACGCGCTGCGTCTCGACATGATGACGCGCAACAACCGTGAAAGCATGCAGACCGCCTTCACGGTCTCCATTGAAGCCAAGGAAGGTGTGACCACCGGCATCTCTGCCCACGACCGCGCCCGCACCATCGCCGTCGCCATTGATCCGACCAAGGATGATGGGGACATCGTCACGCCCGGCCACGTTTTCCCGCTGATCGCGCGGGAAGGCGGCACGCTCGTGCGCGCCGGCCATACCGAAGCGGCCGTCGACATTTCCCGCATGGCGGGTCTCTACCCCGCCGGGGTGATCTGCGAGATCATGAACGATGACGGCACCATGGCCCGCCTGCCGGAACTGGTCGCCTTTGCCCAGCTGCACAATCTCAAGATCGGCACCATTGCCGACCTGATCGCCTGGCGCCGCCAGAATGACCGCTTCCTGGAACGCCGTGTGGAGGCGCCGCTGAACTCGGCTTACGGCGAAGGCTTCCGGACCGTCTGTTTCCGCAACACGCTCGACGGCGCCGAACACATCGCCATCGTCCACGGCGACATCCGCCCGGACTCGCGCACCATCGTGCGCGTGCACCGCACGGATGTGCTGGCCGACATTCTCGGCGAAAGGGGCCCCCGCGAAAACCTCGTCGGCAAGGCCATGCAATTGATCGCCGAAGCGCCGGAGCCGGGCGTGATTGTCTTCGTCAGCATGATGCATCCCAATGCCATGGCCGAGCGCCTCGGCCTCAAGTCCGCCACCCCCCGCGACCCGACCGCGCCCATTCGCGAATACGGCATCGGGGCGCAGATCCTGCGCGAACTGGGCGTCCGGCGCATGATTTACCTGTCTGATACGCAGCCGACCCGCCTTGCGGGTCTTGACGGATACGGCCTGACCATAGAGGGCTGGCGCCGCCTGAACGAGGAGAACACCTGATGGCCGACCGCGTCCTGATCGCGATTTCGCGCTATTACAAGCACATCAGCGACGAGCTGGAAGCGGGCGCCCTTGAGGTGCTCGAAGCCGCCGGCGCCAAGGTGACCGTCATGGAAGTGCCGGGCGCCTTCGAAATCCCTGGCCTGATCGCCATGGCGGCCGATACGGGCCGCTATGACGGCGCCATTGCGCTCGGCTGTGTGATCCGGGGTGAAACCTCACA
Organism: Hyphomonas sp.; assembly: GCA_041739025.1. Classification (GTDB taxonomy): domain Bacteria; phylum Pseudomonadota; class Alphaproteobacteria; order Caulobacterales; family Hyphomonadaceae; genus Hyphomonas. The sequence continues at coordinate 3,165 of JBGSOU010000236.1, read as the reverse complement.
CTATGACTATGTCTGCGGTGAGAGTGCCCGCGGCCTGATGGACCTCATCGTCCAGCGCCGCCAGGCCATCGGCTACGGCATCCTGACCGTCGAGAACGAAGCGCAGGCGCTCGCCCGCGCGGATCGCAAGCGCAAGAACAAGGGCGCCGAAGCGGCCAATGCCTGCCTCGCCATGATCCGGTTCCGCAAAGAGTTGATCCGTTGAGCAAGCAGAAGCTGCCCTTCGACGTCACCCGCGCCCGCCGGGCCGGCGCGCGCCTCGCCGCCGTGCAGGCGCTCTACGAGATGGACCAGACCGGCAAGTCTGCCCGGGCCACCGTGCGCGAGTTCATGGAAGACCGCCTCGGCCTCGGCCCGGACGGCACTCCCATCGAAGATGCTGACCCGGACCTTTTCAAGTCCATCGTCAACGCCGTGGTCGAGTATCAGGCGCGGATCGACAATGCGATCCTCGCGCGACTCGCCGACGGCTGGAAACTGACCCGCCTTGACGCCACCATGCGCGCCCTGATGCGTGCGGCCGGCGCCGAGTTCATTGCGCATCAGGAACTCTCCGACGCCGTCATCCTCGACGAATACGTCTCGCTCGCGCACGACTTCTTCGACGAATCCGACGCCAAGTTCGCCAACGCCCTGTTGCAGAACGTCGGCCGCGACCTGCGCGCCTGAGGCGAAATCCGCTACAGCCCCGAAGGCTGCATCCACGCGCGCCTCTATTCGAACGGATCGGCCCGGGCTGCGTCATAGGCGAGGTTGCCGAACCGCGTCACGCGCGCATCGAAGGCCAGCTTCACCGTTCCGATGGGGCCGTGGCGCTGCTTCGACACGATCACCTCGGCCGTGCCCATGACCAGGTTCATCCGCTCGCGCCACTTGATGTATTTTTCGTTCGCATTCGGATCACCCGCGTCGCCCGGCGGTTCCGTGCGCGACAGGTAGTATTCCTCGCGGAACACGAACATCACGATGTCGGCGTCCTGTTCGATCGAGCCGGATTCGCGCAGGTCTGACAATTGCGGGCGCTTGTCGTCGCGCTGTTCCACCGCACGCGACAGCTGTGACAGTGCCATCACCGGGACGTTGAGATCCTTGGCAAGGGCCTTCAGGGCGGTGGTGATCTGGGTCACTTCCTGCACACGGTTGGTGTTTGAGTTCGACGACGACGTGGTGATCAGCTGCAGGTAGTCGATCACGATCAGGTCGAGGCCTTCCGATCGCTTCAGGCGCCGGGCCCGGGCTGTCAGCTCGCCAATCGAGATGCCGCCGGTATCGTCGATGTAAAGCGGCAGGTTCTGGAGTTCGGCGGTCGCTTCGCTGAGGCGTTCGAAGTCGGCCTTCGTCAGTTTGCCCTGGCGGATATCGTGCGAGCTGATCTCGGTCCGCTCGGCGAGGATACGCGTGGCCAGCTGTTCGCTCGACATCTCGAGCGAGAAGAAGGCGACGATGCCGCCATCAATGGTCTTGCGCGAGCCGTCTTCCTGCGTTTCGTACTTGTAGGCCGCCGCCACGTTATAGGCGATGTTGGTGGCGAGCGAGGTTTTGCCCATCGACGGGCGCCCGGCGAGGATCAGAAGGTCCGAGCGGTGAAAACCGCCGAGCTGTTCGTCCAGATCTCGCAGGGCCGTCGGAATGCCGGCGATCTTGCCGCCGCGCTTGAACGCCGCTTCCGCCGTCACGAGCGACTCGGCCAGCGCTTCCGCAAAGGTCGAGAAGCCCCGCTCGGCGCTGCCGCGCTCGGCGAGTTCGAACAGGGCGCGCTCCGCCTTGTTGATCAGCGTCGAGCCGTTGTCGTCATCCTCCGGTGTCAGTGACTGGGACTGGATGCCCGCGCCGACGCGGATCAGTTCGCGCCGGATCGCGAGATCCCGGATGATGCGCGCATAATCCTTCACCTCCGGCCCGAAGGCGGCTGCGTCCAGAAGGTCGACGAGGTACTTCGCACCGCCGATTTCGGTCAGCTTTTCCTTCTGCTCGAAGTGTTCGCGCAAGGTGACGCCATCGGCCACGCGGCCGGTCTGGATCATCGTCGAGGCGACTTCGTACAGCAGGCTGTGGGCCGGCGCATAGAAGTCCGCCGGGCGCAGGATTTCCGCGATGTACTGGTAGACGTTGTTGTCGAACAGGATGGCGCCGATCACGGCCGCTTCAGCCGCAAGGTTGTGGGGCGAAACAACGGGGGTCTGGCTGGACGTCTGCTGGGTCATGCGCCCATATTAACCCAAGCCCGTTTTGAAGGCGCGGGATTTGGCCCGGTTTTCCCGAGCGAATCACAAGAAAAAAGCCGCAGCTCGTTGAAGCTGCGGCTCTTGCTCCGGGTCCGGTGCGGAGGACGATTAGTCGTCGTCGCCCATCGGGCCGCGTTCGGCAGCCGCTTCGGCCAGCTCACCGGCCTGTTCGGCGGCAAAGGCTGCGTTGGCGGCTTGCACGGCTTCGGCGATGTTCTCGCCTTTCGCCTGACGTTCGGCTTCTTCCGGCGAACGTGCAACGTTGACCTGAACCTTCACGGCCACTTCGGCGTGCAGGCGGATCGATACGTCGTAAAGACCGATGGCCTTGATCGGCTTGTCGAGGCGAACACCGCTGCGCGGCACTTCGTGTCCGGCAGCTTCTGCGGCGTCTGCCACGTCGCGGGCCGAGACCGACCCGTACAGCTGACCGGTTTCGCCAGCCTGACGGATCAGGATGAAGGTCGTGCCTTCAAGCTTTTCGGCATCGGTTTTGGCGGCGTCGCGGGCGGCGGCGTTGCGGGCTTCGATCGCTTCGCGTTCGACGTCGAACCGCTTGCGGTTCCGGTCGTTGGCGATGAGGGCCTTGCCCTGCGGGATCAGGAAGTTGCGTGCGAAGCCGTTTTTGACGCGGACTTCGTCGCCGATCTTGCCGAGGCGTTCGATGCGCTCAAGGAGAATGACTTGCATGTGGGTCTCTCCTTAGACAGCGAACGGAATGAGCGCGAGCATACGGGCGCGCTTGATCGCCTGGGCCAGCTTGCGCTGGTTCTTCAGGTTCACGGCGGTGATGCGGCTCGGCACGATTTTCCCTTTTTCAGAGATGTAGCGCTGCAGCATCTTGACGTCTTTGTAGTCGATTTCCTGTGCGTGCTCGCCCGTGAACGGGTCGACCTTGCGCCGGCGGCCGAAGGGGCGGCGGGCAGGAATGTTCGTGATG
>JBGSOU010000187.1:0-3463 GCA_041739025.1 Hyphomonas sp. | reverse complement strand
CGGCGGCGACGCAGCCGCCATCGCGGCTCTGACCGCCATCGGTGCGACAGCTGCCAACCCGGCATTCGTGGCGGGCGTTTCGTCCGCGACGGCCGCGACGATTGCCAGCGGGTTCGCCCCGCTGCAGTTCCTGCCGCCGTTCCTTGACACGCCAAACATCGTTGAGGGCGACAACAGCAACGACGCTGACGTCACGTATACGGCCCGTCTCGCCTATGAAGTGAACGACAACGTCAACGTCTACGGAAGCTACGCGACCGGCTTCAAGGCCTCGTCCTGGAACCTGACGCGCAATGCGTCCTATGATGACAGCCTCACCACAATCCTTGATCAGGCGGGTCTCATTCCCCAGAACCGGGGTTCCGGTACGCGCCTCGCTGGACCGGAAGAGACGAAGGTGTTCGAGCTCGGTGCGAAGCTGACCTTCTCGAACCTTGCCGTAAACCTCGCCGTGTTCGACCAGACGATCACCGGTTTCCAGTCGACGATCTTCCAGGGTACCAGCTTCGTTCTTTCGAACGCGGGTGAACAATCGACCCAGGGTGTCGAATGGGATGTCACCTGGAACCCGACGGCTCCGCTGACACTGACGTTTGCAGGGATCGCCCAGGACCCCGTCTATGACGAGTTCATCGGCGCACCCGGTCCGAACAACACGATTGTGGATCTGTCCGGCGAACAACCGGCGGGCATTTCCGAGACCAGCCTCTATTTCGCCAGCCAGTATGACCACGAATTCGCCAATGGCATGACCGGCTTCGTCCGCGCCGATTATGCCTACGAAAGCGAAGTCGCGGTTGCCGACAACATCCCCGGCATCACCCGGAAGGTGAATACGGTCAACGGCAGCCTTGGCGTCACGCTGAACAATGGTCTCGAGCTTCAGCTCTGGGGCCGCAACCTGTTCAACGACGAGTACTATCAGGCTGTGTTCCCGACCGTTGCTCAGGAAGGCAGCGTGAACGGATACCCGAACGCGCCGCGCACGTTCGGCATCACGGCCCGCAAGTCGTTCTAAACGGAAACGGACACCGAGAACCGGAAGCCCCGCCCCTCAAGGCGGGGCTTCTTTCGTTTCAGGGCCGGCTGGCGGCGCGCAGGGCGGCGGCGGCGAGGACGAGGCTGACGGTTTCGAAAGCGATGAAGACGGCGAAGGAGGGGGTGGGCGGCGGCCCCAGCAGCAGCGCGGCGGCGCGGGCGAACACGTAGCCGCCCATATAAGTGACGATGAACCAGAGGGCGGGGCGTCTCAGGCCCGCCAGGACCGCGCCTGAGGCACACAGGAGGGCTGCCGCGAGGCTGACGCCGCCATAGATGCCGCGCAGCTCATAGGCGCCGTTGGGCCCGCCTACCTCCACACCAAGGCTTGCGGCCATGCCGAGGGGGGTCAGCAGGGACCAGAGCCCGAAGGCGGCGAACATGAGCGCGGTGAACGCGAGGAAGATGCGGGTCAACATGGGCAGGAAACTAGGGCGCAGCCGGGCGCTTGCAAAGGCACGGGACGGGATACCGTTGCGGCGCCGATTCCCTATATAGGATCCGAAGCGGCGCCGCCGCCCCGCCCAGGAGCCGCTCCGCCGATGCCGACCCGCGAACCGCCGATCATCAACGCGCCCTGGCCGGTCGCGGCCTTCGCGCTTCTTCTGGTCGGGGCGCACCTCGTCCGGATCCTGCTGCCCGAGTCGCTGCAGAATGCGGTGTTCTATTATGGCGCCCTGATTCCCGAGCGGTTCTGGGCGCCCTCGGGCGGCCTGTCTCCGGACGGCTTTCCCGGCTATTCCAACGCCCTCGAGGCCGGCCTGCCCCTGGTGGCGAGCGCGTTCATTCACGGCGACTGGATGCATGTGATCCTGAATGCCGCCTTCCTGGTGGCATTGGGAAAGCCGTTGCTGGAGCTCTTCCGGCGCATCTGGCCAGGCCGTGAGCCGGCCGCATCGACTGTGCTGCTGGGGCTGTTTCTGGTCTCGCAAGTCATCAGCAGCCTCGTTTTTCTCGCCGCAAACGAGCCGGATGGTGGCTCGGCCGTCGGCGCGTCGGGCGGGCTGAGCGGGCTTCTGGCGGCGGTGCTGCTGCTGCGCGAGGGTCCGCACCGGTGGCTGTTTGCCCGGAACTTTGCTGTTGCGAGCGCGCTGTTTGTCATCGCCAACGTGCTGTTTGCCTTCATCGGGCCGAGCCTTCTGGGCGCCGGCATTGCCTGGCAGGCGCATATCGGCGGCTATTTCGGCGGCGCGCTGGCGATGCGGGCGATTCTCTGGGTCATGCAGGCCCGCGCCGCCTGACGCCTCACAACCCGGTCGATTCGGGGGCAGGGGCGTGCTATGTTTCGGGAGGTCCGCGACTCCAAAGGAGCGCCGGCCTGCGGGACGGGAGGCCCAAACCCATGATTGTCGAGCAGATCCTGAATCACAAAGGGCACATCGTGGTGACCCTTAAAGAAGACCATACGCTGCGCGAGGCGGCGCAATTGCTCGACGAGAAGAAGATCGGCGCGGTTGTGGCCCTCGGGCGGGATGGCGAGATCATCGGGGTGCTGTCCGAGCGCGATATCGTGCGCCAGGTGGCCCGGCACGGCGCGGACGCGCTGGCGATGCCCGTCGGCGGGGCGATGACCCGCGCGGTCGTGACGGTGTTCTCGGAGACGCCGGTGGACGAAGCGCTGCAGACGATGACGGACCGGCGGATCCGCCATTTGCCCGTGATCAAGGCCGGCCGGCTGACCGGCGTGATCTCGATCGGCGATCTGGTGAAATGGAAAATCGCCGAAACACAGGCCGAAGCGGAGGCCATGAAGTCGTATTTGTCGGCCCAATACTGACTTCTGGCAGGAAATCGCACCGAACCTGTGTAATTCATACATAAAGGGCTTGCGGCCTCGGCAACACCCGAGTATCCCGCGCACTTCGCTGAACCGGCCCACGGGCTTGTGACGCGGAAGACCACCAAATGGTCGCCTCTAGGAAGAATAGGGCTTGCCCTTTCCCCCGAACAGCGGCTATATGTGCGGTTCCTCAGAACGCCTGAATTTTTAGGCCGAGACAATCGGTGTAAGAGTTCTGTTCGCTCTAAAAACGGCAGGCTTTGTGGTTAATCCACTGAACTGCAGAAGAGCGAAAAAAGGGTGTTGACGGGGTAAAAAGCGGCCCATATAAGCCGCGACTTCGCCGGGACCTAAACGGTTCAGGCAAACACTTCCGGAGCCTGGCTCCAGCTGTTTGACATCGTAAGAGATAGGAAGAGAAACGCAGGCGGCGTGACGGCTTGCGGACATCGCGAGATGTCCAATACGATCACGACGAATGTGTTTCTTGAGAGAATTCTTTTTTCCATCGATCAGGCTTCGGTCTGGTCTTTGCTAAAAGGGTTTCTCGTCAAAGAACGCAATACTTATGCTTAACAGCAATAGTAGCCGTCCATATTCCAATGGACGGATCGTCAGATCAACACTCAACTTGAGAGTTTGATT
>JBGSOU010000166.1:0-2960 GCA_041739025.1 Hyphomonas sp. | reverse complement strand
CCGTCACCTCGCCGGCGCCCGCGTCAATGCCAGTGACCGCCCCCACCACGAGCCGCGCGCCGGCAAAGCGCGCCAGCCGCACCAGATCGATCTCCAGCTCCTCGCGCCGGTAATGCCCGGCCACGAGCCCCGGCAGCATGCCCGTATAAGGCGCCACCGGATTGGGATCGATCACCGTCAGCCGCGCCCCCGGCAGCGGATCCATCCCCCACATCCGCAACACCAGCGCATGCGCATGGCCCCCGCCGATCAGCACCAGATCACGGGTAAGGGGAACGGAGGCAGGCATCATGGCGTCAGGTTCCGATACATGCGGATCCGTCTAGGGCATTCCTTCGCGTTGTGAAAGACAGGGCCAGGCGACGCGATTGCCCGGGATCTTCAATTGATGTTTATGTTGCACATCGTGATTTTCGATAGAATGAGCCTATCATGATCGACAAGCTGGAGATGTTCATCGCGGTGGCGAAAGAGGGTCATTTCGGGCGCGCGGCGGCGCGGATCGGGATCACGCAACCGTCGCTTTCGATGGGGATCAAGCAGCTTGAGGAGCAGCTGGGCGTGCAGCTCATCTTTCGCGGCTCGCGCTACGGGGGGCTGACGCCCGAGGGTCAGGCGACGCTGGTCTGGGCGCGGCGGATCGTGGGGGACGCCCGGCAACTGCGCGAGGAAATGCGCGCGACGCGACATGGCCTGTCGGGGCAGTTGCGCATTGCGGCCATCCCGACGGCGCTGACATGGGCGGCGCGGCTCTGCCACCGGTTCAACGCCAAACACCCCAGGGTGCGCTTTACCATCCTGTCGCGCACCTCGGTCGAGATCCTGTCGATGCTGGACAATCTCGATGTGGACGCAGGCATTTCCTATCTCGACAACGAGCCGATGGGGCGCGTCAGCTCGGAGCCGCTCTACCAGGAACGCTACATGCTGGTCTGCGCCGAAGGCGCGCGGTTCGCCATGCGCGACAAGGTGAGCTGGGCGGAACTGGCGGGCGAACGGCTCTGCCTGCTGACGCCGGACATGCAGAACCGCCGGATCATCAACCGCAACTTCGCCGCCGTCGAAGTGACGCCCGAGGCCTGGATTGAATCGAATTCCACCGTCGTCCTGATGGCGACGGTCGAGGCGGGCGGATGGATGACGGTGCTGCCCGAGGATACGGCGCGGTTTCATGCCAGCGGCAAACCGGTGCGGCTGATCCCGCTCAGCGGCTCGGCGGCCGCCCATTCGGTCGGTCTGGTGGCGCCGTGGCGCGAGCCGCATACGCCGGTGCTGGAGAGCCTCCTGCGTGAGGCGCGGCGGCTGGCCGCCAAAGCTTGATAGCTTACGCCTATCAAACATCCGAATATTGATATTGATGACGCATGGCAAAACCTGATTGATCGCGCTCAGCAATCGCGAAAGGCCAGCCATGACGCCACCGATCCCCGAGGAAATCGAAACCGTCCTCGCCGCGCATCTGCATCTTGAAGGACCGCTCCTGCCGATCCTGCACGCGATGCAGCACGCCTTTGGCCATATCCCCGAAGCAGCGCATCGTCCCATCGCGGAGGCGTTGAACATCAGCCGGGCGGAATTGCATGGCGTGATAAGCTTTTACCACGATTTCCGCGACACCCCCGCGGGGCGGCATGTGCTGAAGATCTGCCGGGCCGAGGCCTGTCAGGCGGCGGGCGGCGATGCGGTCTATGCCGCCGCGGAAAAGACCCTTGGCACCGCGTTCCACGGCACGAGCGCCGATGGAAAAATCACGCTGGAGCCTGTATACTGCTTGGGTCTTTGCGCCTGCGGACCGGCCGCGATGGTCGATGGCAAGGTCGTCGGCCATGTCGATGAAAAGCGGCTCCAGCAGATCGCGAAGGAGTGTCGCGCATGAAGATCTACGTTCCCCGCGATGCCGCCGCGAAGGCGATGGGCGCCGATGAGGTCGCCGAAGCCGTGCTGCGCGAGGCGAAGGCGCGCGGGCTTGAGGTGACTCTGGTCCGCAACGGATCGCGCGGGATGGTGTGGCTGGAGCCGCTGGTGGAGATCGAGACCGACGCGGGCCGCACCGGCTTTGGTCCGGTCAGGGTGTCGGATGTTGCGGCGGTGCTGGACGGCTCCTCCAAGAAGGCGCTCGGCCCGGTCGAGGAGATCCCGTTCTTCAAGGGTCAGACGCGGCTCACCTTCGCGCGGGTGGGGCTGACCGATCCCTTGTCGCTGGCCGAGTACGAAGCGCATGGCGGGCTTGCCGGGCTGAAGAAGGCGCTGGCGATGACCGGCGAGGATATCGTCAGGGAAGTGACCGAAAGTGGCTTGCGCGGTCGGGGTGGCGCGGGCTTTCCGACCGGCATCAAGTGGGACACCGTCCGCAAGGCCGCCGGGCCGCAGAAATACATCGTCTGCAATGCCGATGAGGGCGACAGCGGCACCTTCGCCGACCGCATGCTGATGGAGGGCGATCCCTTCTGCCTGATCGAGGGCATGGCGATTGCCGGTGTCGCCGTCGGCGCGACCAAGGGCTATGTTTACCTGCGGTCGGAATATCCCGATGCGATCGAGGTCATGACTGCGGCCTGTGTCATTGCGCTGGCCGAGGGGCTTCTTGGCGCGTCGGTGCTGGGGTCGGGCAAGGCGTTCGACATCGAGGTGCGGGTCGGCGCCGGGGCCTATGTCTGCGGCGAGGAAACCTCGCTTCTCAATTCGCTTGAGGGCAAGCGCGGCGTGGTGCGGGCGAAGCCGCCTTTGCCCGCGATACAGGGGTTCCTTGGCCGACCGACGGTCGTGAACAACGTCATCTCGCTGGCCTCGGTGCCGGTGGTGATGGCGAAGGGGGCGGCGTTCTACAAGGACTTCGGCCTTGGCCGGTCGCGCGGGACGATTCCCTTGCAGATCGCGGGCAACGTCAAGCACGGTGGTCTGTACGAGACGGCCTTTGGCCTGACGCTGGGCGAGATCGTGGAGAGGATCGGCGGCGGCAC
>JBGSOU010000158.1:0-2089 GCA_041739025.1 Hyphomonas sp. | reverse complement strand
CGTAATCTCCACAATGTCGCGCCCCATGACCTGGGCGATCGTGGTCTGGGTCGTCAGGTGCGTGACCAGAAGGATCTTGCCATTGGAATCCTGGCTCAGCTCGTAGGTGATTTCGCGTCCAAGCTCTTCCTCGAGGTGATCGAGGTGGGCGTCGATGATCGTACGGCGCTCATCGGCCTCCATGAACGAGTCGTGCGCGGCAGCCAGCGCTGCCGCATCTGTCGCCATCTGCAGCTTGTGCTCGTCGACGACGACGCGGGAAAAATCGATCGCGAACCCGACCAGGGGGAAGATCACCAGGCAGGCCAGCGCGAACAACATCGCGACGTTACCGCGCTCATCGCGGACAAGCCGGTACATCCGGCGCTTCGTTTCAATCTGATCGGCCATGGCCAAGCGTCCTCAAGGCGGAAATCCGCACTCACCAGAGGACGCTTATGCCATAACAGCATTGCGGGACGGTTTCCGGTCCGCGTCGAATTATGACTGGCTTGACAGGCTTTTGTTAACCCTGCCTCGGCCGTCCGCGTGGAACCCGGATGGAAAGGCTGTCGCCCGGTCAGCGGGCGCGGAGGCAGGGCGGCTGAGGCCACACGGAAGGATCGACGGTCGATCCGACGAGGGGTCTACGGTAGACCGATGCTGCGTTCATGGTGAACCTCACACTTCCGTATCCGGACGGCATCAGTGGACAAGCCGGACTTCGTTGATCGCGCGCCCGATCTGCTGGAACACGTCAACAAGCTCTGCCGGGGCTTTCGGGAAATAGGCATACTGCGAACTGGTGGCGCAATTGGTCAGTGCCGTCTTCAGGCTGCTGGATGAAACCTGTAGGCCGACTGTATAGACCACGATGCCTTCCTTCTTCATCGCCGAGCAGTACTGCTGCGCCTGGGAGAAAGAGTCGCCATTTTCGGCATAACAGTTGATCTGGTCGGAGGACGACCCGTTGCTGCCCCGTGCCAGCACGTTCTTGCAGAAGGACGAGTTGAACTCGCCGTCCGTCATGAACACCGCAAACTTGTGCAGCTTGGGACGGCCGTAGGCAGCGGCGCGCTGGTCGGCCGGGAAGATGGCGCTGAAGTTTGGCGACAAGGTGTAGAGCCCCCACGCGGCGCCCATATGGCCGGCGGTCGAACCCGCCGTCGAGAGGTCTGCAATACTGTCGGACAGTAGCTTCTTGTCATTCGTCAGCGGGATCAGCTCGTTGGCCGGGCATTCGCCGGACGAACGCGAATAGTGGAGACCGACCGGATAATCCGTAGGCGAAGCGTCTGTGAAGGCTTGCTCACCCGTGCGTTCCGTCGCGCAGGTCCGCACCTGGTACACACGCTGCGAATTGCTCGAGGCGTTGTCGAATCGGAAATACTCGCAACCGGCAACCGTGCAGTAGACCGTTCCGCCTGATGTGTAGTCGCCGTAGCTCTTTCCGTCCGAGCCTTTGAGGCTGAATGTGTCATCAGTAACGTTGGAGATCTGCCAGGTTGCGTTGGTGGCGGTGTTGATCTGCGTCATGCCCTTCACGCCGGAAATCACGACATGATCATTGTCGGCCAGGCCATGTCCGGCGGCCGTCACAATCACTTCGCATGAGTCCGTCAGGCATGGCTGTTCGGCCGTGCCCTTTTTCTTGTATTTCTTGTAAGATGAGCTGTTGATACCTTTCAGCTCGAACGTGTCGTTGGTGGCGTTGATGACTGTGAACGTTTTCTTGTTCAACTCGGTCATGCCTTTGACGCCGCTGATATAGACGTCCTCACCGTCCGAGAAGCCGTGGTTCTTGGACGTCACGACGGCGGGGTTCGATTGGGTGATGTCTGTAATTTTCTTGGTTCCGGCCCCACGCCATTGCGCGTCCGAAATCTCGATCCCCGGCTTGATCGCACCGCGCGCAGCATCCGCATACGGACCGACGTTCACCGCCACCGCATAGGGCACCATGGCGACCTTGGAATAATAAGGGTCCTGTTCGTCGCGCACGACGATATCGACGAGGTCCTGCGCCGCCGTCCGCAGCGCTGTGATCCGCGTACCTGACATTGAGCCCGTGATGTCGAGGATCATCGCCACTTCGATGTCCGAGCCGCCT
>JBGSOU010000085.1:0-2060 GCA_041739025.1 Hyphomonas sp. | reverse complement strand
GGAGCGGCGGCCCCGGTCACCGAACGCATCCGGCTGGCCCGGCCCGCGCAAGCCACTCGGCGCGAAGAGCATTGACGCGCGGCGATGTAACATTAATTTCGCAAGTGCAGCACACGCAAAGCCCAAGGACCCGCGCCCATGAAGATCATCACTGCCGTATTCAAGCCGAGCCGCCTCGACGCAGTGATCGAGGCGATCTCCGAAGCCGGGGCCACCGGCCTGACCGTCACCGAAGTGCGCGGCTATGGCCGCCAGCAGGGCAAGACGGAAGTCTATCGTGGCGCGGAATACGAAGTCCGGCTCCTGCCGAAGGTGAAGGTCGAGCTGGCCTGCGCCGATGATGACGTCGAACGCATGATCGAAGCGATCACGCAGGCCGCCAATACCGGCACCATCGGCGACGGCAAGATCTTCGTCCACGATCTCGAAAGCATCCTGCGCATTCGCACCGGCGAGCGCGACGAGCAGGCGATCTCCGGCTAATATCTGCGCCGCCCTTTCGGGCCGGGCACTACTCGATGATTTCGTAGCCTTCGGGGATCACGAACGTTTCCTCGACCGAGGCGACCCCGATCTGCGGCTCCAGCAACTCGCCCGGGGCATTCTCGCGCCGCTCGTAGGCCGCCACCAGCGACAGGTAGGGCGGCACGTGCACCCAGCCATGTTCGGCCGAGTTCTGCAGGATCTCGAAGTGCAGGTGCAGCGTGGTCGGCGTGCCGCCGAAATCATTCGACACATAGCCGATCAGATCGCCCGCCTTGACCGTCTGGCCCGCCGTCACGGCGAGGCGGTTCATGTTCAGGTGCATGTAATTGTAGATCCGGCCATCGCCGCGCAGCTTCACCGTGTAGGTCCCGATCGACGAGATGATGCCATCCTCGACCGCGACCACTTCATGCAGGCCGCGTTCCGCCTGGGTCTGCTTGCGCAAGGTCTTGCAATCGTCGGCCGTGCCAACGCGGATGTCCTGTCCCTGATGGATCTTCGCCACCGGGCAGAACGGCGTCGTGCGGTTGGCCGAGCGCGTTTCGCAGAAATTGTCCCGCCAGGCGGCCACAAAGTTGCGCGCATCGCACTGGTCCCCGCCGGCCACACCGCCGCCGAAGCTGAACACCTGCGACTGCAGCACCGCCGGCGCCGTCTTGATCGGGAACACCATGTCCGGCGCATGCACGATCTGGTCGCTGAACCCGCTGCCCGTTCCGGCCAGAAGCGCGCCCGGCGCCACATAGCTGAACACAGGTGCAACCGGGGGCGTCTCGGCGACCGGCGGCTCTGGATCCGGCTCGGGTTCGGTCACATCCGGCGCCGGGTCTTCCGGCGGCACATCCACCGGCACCTCGACGGGCGGTGTTTCAGGATCTTCAGTGGCGTCGACCGGATCCGGTGTCACGCCGTCTGCCGGCACATCGGTACCCGGCTCGACCGGCGTCTCGCCCGGGGGTGTCTCGACCGGCGTATCCAGATCGGTGTCGTCCACTTCGGGCGGCGGCGGACCTGGCGCGCCCGGCGGAACGGCCGGCCCGGCATCGGGCGTCTCAGGCGTGGGTCCACCATCTCCCGGAAAGCGCACGAAGTCGCACGCCGCAAGGGACGTCAGGAAAAGCGCAGCCGCCGCTGCCATCAGAACGTTTCGCATCAACGTGTTCCCGAAATCGCGAGGTCGCGCGCGAACGCAACCGCTTCATCCTCAGTGATACAATCGGGCGTGCCGCCGACGATCTGCTTGCACTCGAACTCAACGAGATAATCCGCTCCGTAGCGCGAGAACGACACTTGCGCGCCGCTCGTGGTCGGCGCGAAGTTGAACGCCTCGGTCCGGGCCGCCTTTTCGCCGCCCGGCGCCGTGATCACCACATTCGTGCCGTTGACGACAATGTCGTACGCGTCGCCCGGAAACCACGCATAGTATCCGTCATCGGTCGGCTGGAACCGGATCGCCACGTCGCCGGACTGGGCGGCAACCGGACCGGATGGCAGGAAGACCGGCACAGGCGGCGCCACGTCGCCGGACTGGACCTGAAAGCTGCCCTCCAAATCGCCGGCCGAGCGCGACGCCA
>JBGSOU010000066.1:0-2540 GCA_041739025.1 Hyphomonas sp. | reverse complement strand
GCCGAGCGCACGGTGCGGATCGGATCATCGCCGCCGCCATTGCGCAGCGCCTTGCGCAGCCGGCCCACGTGCACGTCAACCGTGCGCGCCTCGACATAGACGTCCGAGCCCCAGACCGTGTCGAGCAGCTGCTCTCGCGCGAGAACACCCGCCCCGGATGCTGCATGAAATAGTCCAGCAACCGAAACTCCGTCGGGCCGAGGTGGATGTCATCGCCCTTGCGCGTGACGCGGTGGGCCACGCGGTCGATCTCGATATCGCCCACCGTGATGCGGTCTTCCTTCAGGCCCGGCCGGATGCGGCGCAGGACGGCCCGTACCCGCGCCATCAGCTCGGTCGTCGAGAACGGCTTGGTGACGTAATCGTCGGCGCCGGTATCGAGGCCCCGGATCCGGTCGCTCTCTTCGCCGCGCGCCGTCAGCATGATGATCGGCAGGTTCGGGTTCGCCCCGGTGGTGCGCACGCGGCGGCAGATCTCGATTCCGCTCACCTTCGGCAGCATCCAGTCGAGCAGCAGCAGGTCGGGCGCGCGCTCGTCGATCATGATCAGCGTTTCTTCGCCATCGCCCGCAATGCCGACGTCATAATCCTCCTTGCGGAGGTTATACAGCAGCAGTTCCGATACGGCCTTCTCGTCTTCTGCGATCAGCACATAGGGCTTCATGGGGTCGGCTCCAGAGTTTTGGCGCGGCCCTTCAAGGGCTTAAACCTGATTTTGTTTTGGCCGTTCGAGTTCGGACAGATAATCTCCGACGGCCTGGTAATAGACGAATTCAGCAATGTTCGTGCAGTGATCCCCGATGCGCTCAAGGTTCTTGGCCATGAACAGCATGTGGGCCCCGGCGCTGATCCGGCGCGGATCCTCGACGAGGTAGGTCAGCATCTCGCGGAACACCGAATTGTAGTGGTGGTCGATGTCGTCGTCCGAACCCCAGACCGCCTTGGCCTTGTCGGCATTGGCAGAGGCGTAGGCGTTCAGAACATCATTGAGCTGGCGTGAGACCGGCTGGGACATCCGGATGATGGCATTGCGCATTTCCGGATTGACGTTTTCGTCCAGGCGCTGGGCGCGCTTCGCAATGTTCTTGGCGAGATCGCCAATGCGTTCCAGCTCGCTGGAGATCTTCATCGCCGAGAGGATCATGCGCAGGTCGTGCCCCATCGGCTGGCGGCGCGCGATCAACGAGACGATCTGGCGCTCTGCGTCGGCCTCGATGGCATCGACCAGCAGGTCGCGCAGCACGACCTCCTTGGCGAGTTCGAGATCATTCGAGCCGAGCGCCCGGCTGGCATCGACGATCATCGTCTCGACGATGCCGCCCATCTTCATGATGTCCGCCGACAGGCGTTCCAGTTCTTCGGAATAGGCGGAAACAATATGATCTGACATGACGCCCTCGCTCAACCGAACCGGCCAGTGATATAATCTTCCGTGCGCTTTTCGCGGGGATTCGTGAAGATCTGGCTCGTATCGCCGAGTTCGACGAGGTTGCCGAGGTGGAAGAACGCGGTGCGCTGCGACACGCGCGCGGCCTGCTGCATCGAGTGGGTCACGATCACGATGCAGTAGCGGTTGCGCAATTCGTCGATCAATTCCTCGATCCGCGCCGTGGCGATCGGGTCGAGCGCCGAGCAGGGCTCGTCCATCAGGATCACTTCCGGCTGCACGGCAATTGCCCGGGCGATGCACAGGCGCTGCTGCTGGCCGCCCGACAGGCCGGTGCCCGGGGCCGCCAGGCGGTCCTTGACCTCGTCCCAAAGGCCTGCGCGGCGCAGGCTTTTCTCGACGATGGCGTCAAGGTCTTCGCGGCCATTGGCCAGCCCGTGGATGCGGGGCCCATAGGCGATGTTGTCATAGATCGATTTCGGGAACGGGTTCGGCTTCTGGAACACCATGCCGACGCGCGAGCGCAGCAGCACGGGGTCGACGCCGGCGTGGTTGATGTCGTCGCCGTCCATCAGGATCTGCCCTTCCACGCGGCAGTTCTCAATCGTGTCGTTCATCCGGTTGAGGCAACGCAGGAAGGTCGACTTGCCACAGCCCGACGGGCCGATCAGCGCGGTCACCGCCCGGTCCGGGAAGGTCATCGAGACATCATGGATGGCCTGCGTCTCGCCGTAGAACACCTTGATGTTCCGGCAATCGATCCGCGGCGCGGCCACCGCGTCGGCAATCGGCGGCAGCGTGAGATTTCCGTCCACCACTGGGGACATGCCCTGGCTCGTATCCATCACCATCTCCGTTCGTATTTGCGCCGCAAGAATACCACCAGGCCGTTCATCAGCAAAAGGAAAGCCAGGAGGATCACGATCATCGCGGCTGTCAGCGGTTCCCAGGCCCGTTCGGCATTGTTCGACCAGCTGAAAATCAGCACCGGCATCACCGTCGACTCGTCCATGGGGCTCTTCGGCACATCGCCGACAAAGGCAACCATCCCGATCAGCAGCAGCGGGGCCGTCTCGCCCAGCGCGCGCGCCATGCCGAGGATCGCGCCGGTCAGGATGCCGGGCGCCGCCAGCGGCACAACATGGTGGAACAC
>JBGSOU010000058.1:0-6612 GCA_041739025.1 Hyphomonas sp. | reverse complement strand
GGCGCGCGACGGCGCCGGCAGCCAGGGCTCGTTGACCCAGGTGCCGACCGTTGCGCCGGCCAGAACCGTCGGCACGAGGGTCGCGCCGTGTTCCTTGAACAGCGCAATCGACTCCGCATCGACATACGAGCCGTGCTCGATGGAATCGACGCCGGCCCGCAGCGCGGCATCCACACCGCTCTTGCCGTGGGCATGGGCGGTCACCTGCCGGCCCATGGCGTGGGCCGCCTCGACGATGGCCGCCAGTTCCTCATCCGAGAACTGCTGCTCCAGCCCGGCCGCCGTGTTCGACAACACGCCGCCGGTCGCCGTGATCTTGATGATGTCGGCGCCTTCCTTGATCTGCTGGCGCACGGCGCGGCGGCAATCATCCGCACCGTTGCAGACGGAAGACCCCGTCATCGCCGCCATGACCTGGGCCGAGTAGCCGTTGATATCGCCATGGCCACCGGTGACCGACACCGCGCTGCCGGAGGCGCGCAGACGCGGGCCCGGCACTGCGCCGCGTGCGATCGCATCGCGCAGGCCAAAGACGGCATCGTTCGGGCCGCCCACATCCTGCACCGCGGTGAATCCCGCCATCAGCGTTTTCGAGGCGAAGGCCGCACCATCGAAAGCGGCATCAACGTCCGAGTTTTCAAAGTCCTTGATCCGGCCGGTGGGACTGAACTCACTCGTAATATGTACATGGCTGTCGATCAGGCCCGGAACGACATAGGCGCCTTTCAGGTCAATGACCGGGTACTTCTTCGGCGTGGTGAAACCCGGCGTGATCGAAACAATCCGGCCATCTTCGACGAGGATCGTCTGGTTTGTGAGGTAGCCTTCACCCGGCACCGCAAGCACATGGCCCGCCTGGATGACGGCGTCTTGCGCCGAGGCCGACACGGCGAAGGCCAGCGCGCCGAGCGCGGCCGCAGTAAGTTTCAGCATGATCGGACCCTTCCCCGGATTGTCTGGCTTCAAGCGTAGCGAAATCGGCCGGGGAATCAACGCACCCTGCATGGGCAGCCGGGCGCGTTAGCTTTCGAGCGCGCGCGTCACCGCCGCCGTGATCCCGGCCACGGGATGCTTCGTCAGGTCCTTGTCGATCCACAGGATCACCCGGTCCGACAGCTCAGGACCGGCAGCCTTGCGGAACGTGCCGAGCGCCTCGGGTGGGGCGACGACCACGAGATCCTGAAAGGCCTTGCCGGCCGCCGATTGCTCCAGATCCTTGACGATTTCGCCGACAAACCGGTCTTCCGCCACCTGGTGAAGATCCGCTCCCTCGAAGGCGGCCCGGTGCCCACCGGCCGGACTGAAGGCGCGCGGCGGCGCGTCCTCGCCGAGTTCGCTCGTGCGCGGATGATGCTCGTCATAGGTGCGCAACATCTTCAGCTCTGGCGAAACGGGCGTGCCCTCGTTCTCGAACACGATGGCATGGCTGCCATCCACCACGACAACCCACGCACCTGTCTTGAGTTTCATGCCGGCCTCCGCTGCGGTTTTTGCCCCCGCCTGATCTGTGGATAGCACAGACAGGGCCGCGCCCTGAGTAAGGGGAAATACGCAATTGCGCCGATTGCGCGCATCAGCCGGCCAGCCGCGCCTTGGGATAGTGCGGATAACTCGCCTTCATCACACCGTGATTGAGCAGCATTTCGGCCACTTGCCGCTCGCCCGTGGCGTCGAAGAAACGGGTGCGGACCCAGTAGTTCTCGACGCGGCGCGATTCCGACAGGGCAACAATCTCGCGGCGCAGCAGATAGGTCTCTCCCACGAAGAGCGGGCCGTCGATCATGCGAATTTCCAGATCCGCGAACAGGCCGATGCTGGGATTCTTGACCGGGAAGCGCGCGCCGTGGCTGGAATAGTTGCCCAGCACACTGACCATTTCGAGCGGGATCACCGCCTTGCCCCAGGGCGAGGCGCCAGGGTCCGAATACATCGGATGGGTTTCCGTGATCACCTTCAGCTTTTCGGCCAGCGAGAAGGGGTAGAGATCGCCCATGTTCTGGTCCGGGCCCATCGAGACGGTCTCGTTGTCGCGGCCGGTCATGCCGGGTCTCAGGTCCGCGAGGATGACGAGGTCTTCGGGCGGGCGCAGCTTCTTCATCCGTTCGTCGAGCAGGGTGTCGCCGTGATCGGGGCCGAGGCTGGCGCTGGCCTCCAGTACGGGCGTGCCGTCCTCCTTGAAGGCGCGGCACAGCGTGCGCGTGGCACCGGGCGCGGGCCGGTCGATCTCGGCGCGGACCTTCTCGCCCTCGAACACCATGTTCAAGAAGTGCGCGGAAAAGCAGCCGCGCTCATGCCAGGCCCTGCCCCAGACAGCGTCCAGCAGCGGCACGAATTGCGAGAAATGGGTCGGTCCTTCAATTGGCCCGGCCTGGATGCCGAGACGGGCCGCTTCGGCGTCATCGTGCAGGGATTTGTGGCCGGCATATTTTTGCTCGGTCAGCAGGTTGACCGGACGGCGCAGCGCGCCCTGCAATACATCGCTCATCTGAAGCTTCTCCCGGCTTGGTCTGGTTGGGCCTTATCTCAGGCTTCACGGCCGCGTTTGTCCAGACGCAGCCCCGCAAACGAGAGGAGGACGAGGGTCGCCGACAGACCGAGCGTCAGCATGGCCGTGCCGCGCCAGCCGCCGTGTTCATAGACCCAGGTTGCGCCCCAGCTGGCGAGGCCGCCGCCGCTGAACATCAGCACGACATAAGCCGTCATCAGCCGCGTGCGCACGCCGGCCGGCTGCCGCAGGAAGGTCATCCGGCCGGTGATGTCGATCATCGGGCCGACCAGATTCATGATCACCAGAGGAACCAGCAGCAGCCAGAGAGTTTGTCCGAACAGCCCGAGCAGGCCGACAGCCACAAACTGGACGAGCGAGATGATGAAACGCGCCTTGCGGGCGCCGGTCCGGTCCGCCCAGGCACCGAGGCGGGGCGTGGTCGCGAGGTTCAGCAGCGAGATTGCCGCAAGGTAGCCGACCGTGTCTGCACCATAACCCATCTCCGGGCTGGTCAGATGCAGGCCGAGCGCCAGCCAGACCGACAGGAATATGCCAAAGCCGAGCCCCTGGATGGTGCCCGACAGCAGCACTTCGGGATGCGCGCGCACGATCGGCACGATCGAGAAAACCAGCGCGAAATAGGACGGCGGGGGCGGCTCGGCGGCGGACTTGTCCCGGCCTTCCATGAGACGCGGCAGCAGGAGCGTGATGACCAGCATCAGTCCGGCGGCGCAATAATAGACCGTGCGCCAACCGAGATGCTCGCCGATCCAGCCCGCCCCCACCCGCGCCACCAGAATGCCGGCAATGACGCCGGTCGTCAGCGTGGCGGTCGCCTGGCCGAGGCGCGCCGGTTCCACCCGCTTCGATGCATAGGCGGGCAGCAGGTAGGGTGTAATGGTGGAGAAGCCGAGAAAGGTTGAGCCCGCGACGAACATCCAGAAGCTGGTGGCGAAGGCCATGACGACGAGGCCGGCCAGCTGGCCCGCCGCAAAGAGGATGGCAAGCTGGCGGTTGCTGAACCGGTCGCCCAGCGGCAACAGCAGGAAGATGCCCGCCGCCAGCGCAATCTGGTTGAGCGCCGGCACAAGGCCGATCTCCGACGGCGATACGCCGAAATCCTTCGCCACGAGGGCGATGATCGGGTGGATGTAATAGGCGTTCGCCGTGACCACCGCCGCAGCGAGGGCGAGCAGCAACAGCTGGCGCCCCGACAGATAACGCTGTGCACCGTCGTTCGCCGGTGCATTGTCTGACGTCTGCATCAACCGGTCAGGCCGGCGCGGCGAAAGTCCATGAGCCAATTGGTCTCCCACGTCCTGCCGCCATCATCGGACATGGCTTGCTCCCAGCGAGGCCCGGTGCCCGCCTGCACGGTCCAGATGAACCTCAATAGGACGGGCCGGCCTTGGAAACTGTCCTGCGCCACAAACTCGCCGCGCCTACCTTCAAACTTCCCGACAACCGGCGCGCCGATCGATTCCGGAAACCGCATGTCGAGCCACCAGATGCGCCAGAGGCCGGTCGCGCTGTCATGGTTTCGCAGCGCAACCGCCCGGTAACTGCCGTTCGGGTCCATGAGGATGTTGTCCTCGATATTCCCGAACCCGCCCATGATCGGCCGGGTCGTACTCAGCCCCTCAAACTCGAACCAATCCTGCGCTCCGGCCAGACGGGTTGCGAGTTTCCGGTGATGCACGGTCCAGTCGTGAAACAGGAAATCGAAATCTCCCGGCGGCTTTCCGTCGGACACCGAACCTAACCCTCCATGCCGGCGCGGCGGGCATAGTCCGCAGCGAACCGCGCCAGCGGCACGACGCGGGCGGCGTTTGATTCGGCGTTGGCGCTGTTGGCCGTGCCATCGCGCACGCGGCCGATGATGCCCTGCAGGATGCCGGCGAGGCGGAAGGCGTTGTAGGCAAAGTAATAGTCAAGCTGCGGCAGGCCGCTGCGGCCGGTATGGGCGCAGTACATCTCGACATATTCTTCCATGGTCGGGATGCCCCAGGCCTTGAGGTCCGGGATCGCCATGATCGAGCCGCGCGTAGAATCACCGGGTGGCATTACCCAGTTCATCAGATGATAGGAAAAGTCCGCGATCGGATCACCGAGGGTGCACAGCTCCCAATCGAGCACCGCGATGACGCGCGGCTCGGTCGGATGCAGTACCATGTTGTCGAGCCGGTAATCGCCATGCACGATTGTCGTCATGTCGCCGGGCGGAATGTTCTTTGGCAGCCACTCGATCAGCTTTTCCATCTCCGGAATGTGCATCGTCTCGGAGGCCTTGTACTGCTTGGTCCAGCGGTGGATCTGGCGGGCGACGTAGTCGCCCTCCTTGCCGAAGCCTTCGAGGCCGGCTTTTTTCCAGTCCACATTGTGCAGGTCTGCGAAGGTCTTGACCTTGGCTTCATAGATCTTGCGGCGCATCGCCGGCTCATACTCGGGCAGCGTGCCATCCCAGAGGATACGCCCCTCCACCATGTCCATCACATAGAACATCGTGCCGACGACGCTTTCGTCCGTGCACAGCCCATACGGGCGCGCGACCGGATAGCCGAGCGGATAGAGCGCGTGGATGACCGTGTATTCGCGGTCAACCGCGTGCGCGCTCGGCAAC
Source organism: Hyphomonas sp. (assembly GCA_041739025.1). Taxonomy (GTDB): domain Bacteria; phylum Pseudomonadota; class Alphaproteobacteria; order Caulobacterales; family Hyphomonadaceae; genus Hyphomonas. The sequence goes on along the minus strand of JBGSOU010000058.1, from coordinate 1,504 downwards.
AGGTTGCCGGGCGGCTTGCGGCGCATCACGTATTTCTTGTTGGGCGTGACGAGCTGGTAGGTCGGGTTCGACTGCCCGCCCTTGAACTGGCGCACCTCGAGTGGGCCCTGATAACCCTCGACATTCGCCTCCATCCAGGCCGCGAGGCTTGCCTCGTCGAACTTGTGGCTGTCCACGACCGGTTTGGTCCCGGAATACAGATCCTGTGCGTTGGCGGCGTCTGCCATTACGGTCTCCCTAAATTCTGCCGGATTTTGTAGACTACCATACTGATACAACCCGGCGCGCCAAGTCCTGCCCTAACGTCGCCGCCACTGCACCCGAGGAAGGAAGCCTGCCGGATGCCCCGTCTTGTTGCCCTGTTCCTGCTTGGTTTTTCAGCCTTCACGGCCCCCGCCTTCGCCAAATCCCTAGACCCGGCCGGCCAGATCCGCCCGGAACTTCTCGAACGGGCCGAGGCCGCCCTCGACGCCCGCGGGCCGTCCGGCCAGGCAACCGGCAAGTTCGTGGTGCTGGATTACAGCCTCCACTCCAGCAAGCCGCGCCTTTTCGTGATCGACCTCGACAGCGGCGCCGTCACCGCCCTGCGAGCCGCGCACGGCAAGGGGTCGGACAGCGATCATGACGGCTATCTCGACACTTTCTCCGATGTGCCGGGATCCTCGGCCAGCCCGGAAGGCCTGTACCGCACGGCAGAGGCCTATGTCGGCAGCCACGGCCAGTCCCTGCGCCTCGACGGGCTTGACCCATCCAACGCCAATGCCCGCTCGCGCGCCATTGTCATCCATTCGGCGGTCTATGCCGAGCCGGAACACCTGCAGAAACATGGCAAGCTCGGCCGCTCGAACGGCTGCATCGTGTTTTCGGCCGATGACCTCGCCACCCTGATGGACGCCGTGCCGAAAGGCACGCTGATCTTCGTGGGGAAGTAACCCCTTGATCGCGCTGCCCCCGCAAGGCTAAACCCCCGCGCATGACCGACACGCCCCCCGACCGCCTCTCCATCTATCCTGACAGCCCGCACTACAGCTATGACGCGCTCGTGCGCGGCATCGGCGTGCGCTTTCGCGGCGAGGAGAAGACCACGGTCGAGGAGTATTGCATCTCCGAAGGCTGGATCAAGGTTGCCGCCGGCAAGGCGCTGGACCGCAAGGGCCGCCCCCTGCTGCTGACGCTCAAGGGCCCGGTCGAGGTCTGGTTCAAGGACGAGCCGGCGGCCTGATCACCGCCCGGCCGGCAAAACCTGGTCGCACTGCGCCAGGTGCATCTCGCGGATGCGGTCCAGCGCCCGGTGCATGATGCGGCGGTCTTTGTCATACATCATCTCGATCGTGAGGCCGCGCAGGCTGAGGATCAGGATGCGGGCATGCAGCAGGCAGGCCTCGACATGGTCTTCGGGGACGCCGGCCGCCTGCAGCAGTTCCAGCGTGTACTGATCGATCTCGATTTCGATCCGGCTGGCCACCGGGCCGAGCGCCTGCGCCAGCGCGCCGTCCCAGCGCGC
>JBGSOU010000054.1:0-2061 GCA_041739025.1 Hyphomonas sp. | reverse complement strand
AGAGCGGTGATCGGTTCGCCGTCGGAGATTCGATGCGGACGGCCGCGCATGTCCGGCAGCATCTGGTCGGGCGTGATGCCCAGCGCTGTAAACACGGTGGCGGACAGGTCATCCGGTCGCACCGGGCGGTCTTTCACCTCGGCCGCATGCGCATCCGTCGCTCCGTACACGAGACCTCCCCGCACACCGGCGCCGGCGAACAGCAGGCTGTACGCCTTCGACCAGTGGTCGCGCCCGCCCCCGGCGGCACTGTTGATCGTCGGCGTGCGGCCGAATTCGCCCATCACGATCACCAGCGTGTCATCCAGCAGTCGCCGCTGATCAAGGTCTTCCAGGAGTGCCGACAGCGACTGGTCCAGTTCCGGCAGCAGGTGGCTGTCATACAGCCGGAAATGATCGAAGTGCGTGTCCCAGATCTGAAATGCCGACAGCTTGGTGTCCGGTGGATTGGAGACCGCGTTCGCGGTGACGAACCGCACGCCCCCCTCAATCAGCCGGCGCGCCAGCAGAAGAACCTGTCCCATCTCATGACGGCCATAGCGGTCGTGCACTGCGGGGGATTCCTGCGCGAGGTCGAATGCCGCCCGGGACTTCGGCGAGAGGATCAGGTCCATGGCGTGCTGCTGATGCGCATTGAGCGTCTGCAGCGAGGCGCGGCGATGCACGGACGCAAAGGCCTCATCGACGCTGCCCAGCAGCGACTCGCGGGCCGACAAACGGTCAAACGTCACCTCCGCCGGGAGCCGTAGACCTTCCGGGATCGGCAGCTTCCCTTCCCACGGCGGCGAGCGGGACATCATCCGGTTCCGCACCACCGGAAACGCGTCGTACGTGCTGCCCAGCCACCCCCCTCCGGCGCTGGGCGTCGGGAAGCCCATGTCGAACAGCAGCGTGGGCGTCAGCACGAAGCTCGGTAGTCCGTTCTTCGTCGGCCGCAGTTTCGAAACGACCGATCCCATGGCCGGATGATCGGTCGGCTTCGGGGAAATGTCCTGGTCGGTTCCCGGCGAATGCCCGCTCAGCGCATAGGCTGCGCCGCTGTTATGCGCCAGCAGATGATGATGCGCCGAGCGGACAATCGCGTACTTATGCGCGAGTTGTGCCAGGCGCGGCAGTTTCTCGGTGATCTGTGTGCCGGCCACACTCGTTGCGATCGGCCGATACGGCCCGCGGATGCCGGCCGGGGCGTCGGGCTTCATATCGAACGTGTCGAGTTGCGAAGCGCCGCCGTTCAGAAACACGAAAATGCACCGCTGGGCCGTGGCCGGCACGGCGGACAGCGCTCTCAACTGCAGAAACTGGGAGAGCGTCAGACCGCCGGCCGCCAATGCGCCGATCTGCAGCAGTTCGCGGCGCGACGTACGTCGGCCTGCGAACCGGGAGAGACTGCAGAGGCGCAGCATGCGATGTTCCTTAAAGCGTAGCGGCTCGCGTTCGGCCAGCTGCAATGGCGAGGGAAACCGACCGGGCGCGGAGACGCTGCCTGTTCGGCAGGTTCCACGCCCGATCAGCCGCTCGCACGTTCGCACGTTCGCAATAACCAGCGACGGATTGCCGCGTCGCCGGTCTGACGACAACTAGAACGCGCTCACCACTTCGTCGCCGGCCCGACTTCCGAGCCAGCCGAAGGTGCGCAGGTTCATGTTCTCACTCAGGAAGTGCACCGATCCGTCCACGAACAGGAACTGGGCGCCCCCCGTGTGATAGCTGCGGAAGTTGCAGCCGTTCGGATAGCCGTTGCCGACACCCTTCGCGTTGATGCCGTAGACAGTCGAGGCCGAAGCCCAGCTGCCGGCCCAGTGCATGCGGGATCCGCATCCATCACCCTTGGCATTCGTGTAGTGCCACTCGCCGACGAAGATCGTGTTCGACGAGCCATCGCCCACGTTTTTCATCGACACCTTCTGCGGGAACATCGACGAGCCAGTTGCAAAACCCCTGAAACACTGAACGGATTGGCAAGCAAGTTGCATACCTCGTGAGTGAAGGAGATCACTCACATGCTCATCACCCTGGCGCTGTGGCCGCCACGTCGGCGGTCGAATCGCACAGGGTCCAGGA
>JBGSOU010000024.1:0-2006 GCA_041739025.1 Hyphomonas sp. | reverse complement strand
GGTCAACATCTGCCTGACGGCTGCCCGCGCCCTGATCAGCGGCGCCGATCTGGTGCGCCTCGCCATCTTCGGCCTGCTGGTCGCTGCACCGGCCATGGCCATCTTCGGGCTCACCCGCAGCCTGTCGCAGCGCCAATCTGAATTGCTGGTGCATGCGGCTCGCAACCAGGAATCCGACCGCATTCTCGGCCTCGTGATGCGCGGCGCGCAGGCGGGCTATTGGGAATGGTCGCACGCAAGCGACACGATCCTCTTCAGCGACGGCGCGGCGGACATTCTCGGGCTCGCCCGTCCGGGCCTGATGTCGCTGGACGACTTGTTGGCGCGCGCGCCGATCGATGTGCATGACCGTATCCGTGATGCCTTCGACAAGGCGCGCACGATCGGCTGGATCCATCTGACCTTTCCGGCGGCGTCCCCGCCCGGGCGCTGGGTCGAGATGCGCGGCAGCGTCTCGCTGGACCCCGCCAGCGGCAGCGAAGTCTTTGGCGGCATGATGATGGACATTACCGACCGCAAGCAGGCCGATGACCGGATCAAGGCCGCCGAACGGCGCCTGCGGACAGCCATCGAAGGGTTCAACGGCCCGTTCGCCTTGTGGGATTCCCGGGGCCGTCTGCTCTACTGGAACCGCGCCTTCGCGCTGGATTTCGGCCTGCAGGATACCTTGCGCCCCGGCATGGGCCATTCCACCGTGCAGATCGCACGGTCCGGCGCGGTCCTGCTCGAACGCCAGTCCGCCGAGGACAACCGCACAACGCTGATGGCCCTGCGTAACGGGCGCTGGCTGAAGGTTGTCGAGCGTCAGACGCCGGATGGCGGCCTGCTGACCGTGGGGGTCGATGTCTCCGAGAACATCCGCAACGAGGAGGAGCTGAAGAAGCAGCAGGAGAAGACGAAGCGTGCCGCGCTCGATCTCCAGCGCTCCGAAGGCAAGGCCGAGGCGCTGTCCCGGAAGTATTCCGAGGAGAAGGCGAAGGCCGAACACGCCGCGTTCACCAAGTCGGCCTTCCTCGCCAACATGAGCCACGAGCTGCGCACGCCCCTCAACGCGATCATCGGCTTTTCCGAAATCATGATGAACGAACTGGCCGGACCGCTCGGCCATCCTTCGTACAAGGACTATTCCCGCGATATCCTGACCTCCGGCCAGCACCTGCTCGACATGATCAACGACATCCTCGACATGGCGAAGATCGAGGCCGGCAAGATGACGATCACACCGCAGCCGATTGATCCGGTTGACCCGGTCGATGCCGCGCTCCGGATGATCCGCCGCAAGGCCGAGGAGAAGGAGATCGCGCTGGTGCTCGACGCCAGCCCGAGCCTGCCCGATATCGACGCCGATCACCGCGCCATCCGCCAGATGGTCCTCAACCTCGTCTCCAACGCGATCAAGTTCACCGATCCCGGCGGCACGATCACCGTGCGCGTCGAACAGCGTGGCCCGGAAATCTACTTCGCCGTGACGGATACCGGCATCGGCATTCCGGCGGAGGACATCCCCCGCCTCGCCCAGCCGTTCGAGCAGGTCTCCAAGACCAAGGACCGCAACACGGACGGCACGGGCCTCGGCCTCGCCCTCACCAAGTCCTTCGCCGAGATGCATGGCGGCCGGCTGAACATCGCGTCGATCTATGGCGAGGGCACGACGGTCGCCTTCAGCCTGCCGATCGGCGGGCCGGGCGCCTTTGGCTTCCAGGATGCCTCTCGCGACGTCGCCTGATCAGGGCCGCAGGTTCCAGGCCACGATGTCCGACCGTCCGGGCAGGGCGATGATCTCGCCCCAGGCGCCGGTTTTCAGCTTCCGGTCAAGGCCCGCGGGCACGGCGTCCACCACATCGGGCAGGAAGCGTGCCGTGCCATTGCTGGTGACCACCAGCACGTTGGCCGTTTCGGGCAGAGCGGCGATCTCGGCCAGCAGGCGGGTCCATCCGGCCCGGATGGCGGCGGGGTCCACGTCCCAACCCGGGGGCACCGTGGCGTTGTCATCCCAAGCCTGCAGC
>JBGSOU010000454.1:0-3238 GCA_041739025.1 Hyphomonas sp. | reverse complement strand
CGCTGCGCCGGCCGCCGTCGAATCCGCCATCGCCAGCAAGGGGGTGGCCCGGCTCCTCGATGCAGACGGCGAACGCGCGCAGATTGCCGCCGGCTGGATCAACTGAATTGAGGCTGGAACAAGCGAAAAGGGCCGGGGATCACCCGGCCCTTCTGCTTTGATCTGTCGTCTGATGGACCGTTCAGTTACCCGAAAACGGCCGGCGGAAGTTCGTCTTCCAGGTCAGGCCGATGCCGGCACCAAAGTCGGGGCTCGCATCGGTCAGGCCGGTTTCCGCAAACAGGGACAGGCGAAGCGAATCCGTCAGGCGAAAGCTTGTATAGGCGGTCGCAGACGAGAATTCGTCGGCCCCGAGCCGTGAGGCCTCGGCCCAGCTGACATCTGCGCCGAACAAGACGCCATCGGTCAGGCGCGCATACGCCCCAGCGACGGCCTGCGCACCGTCTTCACGCAAGGCGCCGCCGCGCTGCTTGTAGCCGCCCTGCACGTAGACCCCGCCAAAATCGGTGTCGGCGCCGAGTTCGACATTCATCGACACGTCGGTTTCGCCGGTGCCGAGATCCTTCGCCTCGTCCCCGGTCGGCAACGAGACCTTGGCCGTGACATCAAGGTAGGTCTTGTCCGAAAGGTCGAATGTGTAGGTGCCGGAAAGCGTGATGTCGGCAAGGCCGATTTCGTCGCTCAGTCCGGCGAGGGTGCCTCCGCCGCCGAGATCATCATCATCGTCGTCGTCTCCGCCACCGCTGCCGCTCGAGCCGCTGCCGCTATTGTCGACCCGGTCGCCGCCATTGTCATCGCCCGGCACGACGCCGCCCGGCCCTTCGACCGATGCGACCGGAACACGGGCCCGGAAAGACCAGTTTCCGCTTTTCACGCGAACACTGAACGGGATCTCGTAGATCGTGGTTTCTTCAGTATCGCCATATTCGCCCGACGAGTATTCGAAGCCGGTGCCGAACTGGACACTGGTCTCGGCTTGGGCCGCGGGTGCGGCAACAAGCAGGGTTACTGCAGCAGCGGCCACAGGTGCGAAGTATTTGACATGTTTTGTTTTCATGGTGTCCCCTCCAGGTACTGTTTTACTGTCATGGGTTCGCCGGCCCGGAAACTGGATTCGCCTCACCAGTAACCCGAGCCGGCGTTGAGTTGCCTTATCCGCTAGTCGCGGTCGTCCCGGTCCCGGTCCCGGTCGCGATCCCGGTCACGGTCACGGTCACGGTCGCGATCCCGATCCCGATCCCGATCCCGGTCACGGTCCCGGGTACGCTCGCGGCGTTCGCCGTCATCATCGCGCTCCCGCGTCTCGGTGCGTGTTTCAGAACGATCACCGCCACGATCGTCGGTGCCGTCGTCATCATCACGGCCGCCCCGATCTCCGCCCCGGTCGTCATCGCTGTCATCGATGCTGTTGTCATCGATGCTGCCATCGCCGCGGCGCTTCAATCCGTCATCGCCAAGGTCGTCATCGAGCGAGTTGCCGCTGTCATCGTCGACGGTGCCGTCACCCCGGCGCTTGATGCCGTCCTCGCCGACATCTTCGCCCACCCGCCGGGTGCCATCATCGTCGCGGCCACCGCGATTGCGGCGCGAGCGGTCATCGCCCGAGGCGCTGTCATCGCTGTTGTCGTCGATGGTGCCATCGCCGCGCCGTTTCAGTCCGTCCGCGCCGATATCGTCCGACGAGACGCTGCTCGACGGCGCCGTTTGGGCGCCAGCCTGCGGCGCGTCCAGTGCGAACGCCAGCACCAGGCACGAGGCGGCACTGAGGCCTCCCAGAATTGCAGTCCGTTTCATTTCAATCTCCTTCGCGTGATTTGCCCAACAACGCGCAGAGACTTGTGCTTATTCTTCAGGAGACAGCCTTTTTCTCAAAGGGTCACGCCGTTCTCACGGCGTGCGCAGAACATCAGCCGGTGTACGGGCCAATGTCGCGACACCCACCAGCATTCCGCCGATGGCCGAAACGAGCACGGCGGCAGCGATCACCAGCAAGGCGGGCTGCCAGGGCAGGGCCCATTGTGCCTCGAACACGAAGCGGACAATCGGATAGGCCGCGCCGATGCCGATTATCGTGCCGATCCCGGCTGCCACGCCGGCGGCCAGCGCAAACTCTCCGGCATAGAGCCGCAGGATTTCACCGCGCGAGGCGCCGAACACTTTCAGCAACGCCGCCTCGCTGCGCCGTTTGCGGGCGAGCGAGGCAAACGTGCCCAGCAGCACCAGAAGCCCCGCGAGCGTGACGATTCCCGCCGCCGCATTCACCGCCACCGCGATCTGACCGAACACCCGCGCCGCCGTTTCCAGCGCGGCCCGCGTCTGGAACACCACGACCTCGCGCAGGTCCTTGCCCAGCGCGGTCATGATCGCGTTCTCCTGTTCCGGCGCCGCCTTGGCGATGGCCACGAAGGCCGGGTTTGCCGCTTCCAGCGTGCCGGGCGACAGGATGAACGCGGTGTTCGACCCGATGCCGAACGTGCCCCAGTCCACCTTGCGCGTGGACGCCACGGTTGCGGTCACGTCGCGTCCGAAGACGCGAAAGCTGATCGTGTCGCCGAGACCGATCCCCAGCCCTTTGGCGGCGTCGACCTCGACCGACACCAGCAGCGGCCCGGCATAGCCGGCCGGCCACCAGTCACCCGCCACCAGTTCTGTCTCGGGTGGTTTCTCGGCCAGATAGGTCAGGCTCGTCTCGCCGCGCACGACCCAGCGCTCGGACTCCGCCACATCGGCCTCCACCAGTGCCTTGCCCATCAGTTCGGTCACCCGCGCGAGCAGGAATGGCGCCTGACGGAATGCGTCCGGATCGTCCGTGTCGATTCCGTTCGCCCGCAGCACGGTGCCGAATGCCTCGACCTTGTCGAACGGGATCTGTGAAAAGATCAGCGACGGTGCGTTGGCCGGGGCGGTCGCGGAAATCTGCCGGATCAGGTTCGTCTGTACCGAGACGACCAGGACCAGAAGGGCCAGCCCGAGTCCGAGTGCCGGTACGATCGAGGGGGCCAGAGACCCCGGTCCGCCCAGGTTGGCCAGCGCCAGCCGCCAGAAGCCCCGTGCGCTTCCGGACGCGGCTCTGGCGAGGTGTTTCACGATCATCGCTGCCACAACAAAGATGCCGGCAGTGATCACGGCTCCGAAGAGGATCATCGCGGTCAGAACCGGCCGGAAGCTGGTGACCACGGCGAGGGCCGCGAGGCTTGCGGCCGCAGCCAGCGCCCAGCCGCGTTCAAGCCAGGGCGGC
>JBGSOU010000609.1:0-4833 GCA_041739025.1 Hyphomonas sp. | reverse complement strand
GCCTGCGGCGGTGAGCCATCCGGCGCGGTGCCCGGCCACCCCGCAGCCCATGTTTCTGACGGCGCCCATGACGAAAGTGCGCGCGGCCTCCAGATGCAGGCCTTGCCGGTCGAGAAGCGTGTGGCGCTGCTGTCCGGCCATGTCGCGGCGGGGCTGGCGCTTTACCGCGCCGGTGTGGCGGAAGACGCGGCCGTGCACCTTTCGCATCCGGTGTCCGAGGCGCATGCAGACGAGGTGGCGGGATTCGAGGCGCTCGGCTTCCGGCCGGAACTCTTCCGGCAGATCCTCGATGAACTCGAAGCGGGAAAACCGGCGGTTGAGGCCGAGTCCCTGCTCGCTGAGGCGGAGACCCACCTTGCCGACTTGCGCCGTACGGCCGGCGGCGAACCCAAGGTGCTGATCGAATTCCTGATGAAGACGCTCGCCGAGGCCTATGACGCCGGCGTCGACAACAGCGTGATCGTCAATCTCGGCGACTATCAGGACGCGTACGGCCTGGCGATCGCGGCGCGGGAAATGGCCGGGGCGCAGGACCCGGCCGTGTACGGGTCCCTGAAGCTGGAACTGGACGTGCTCGTGCTGATGTGGCCGGGCCGGGGGCCTATTTCGACGTCGCTGCCGCCGCCGGAATTCCAGATGGTTGAGCAGCTCGCCCGGGTGAAACTAGCGCTCGTCAGCCTGCCTTAAAGCGGCATCGATGAACTGGACGGCTTCGGCAGCGGCCCAGTCGGCTTCCCCGGACAGGCGCGCGAGTTCGGTTCCGTCCGGGCCGTAGACGATGGATGTGGGAAAGCCCTGCACCTGCGCGCCATAGACGATGTCGCCCCGGTCGAGCGGGGCATGGCGGAACGCAATGTTGGCGGCGCCCAGCTCGGTCAGGCGTTTGCGGGCGTATTCGACGTCTTCGTCGGCATCGATGCTGATGGCGACCACTTCAAAGGCGTCGCCGCCGCGCGCGGCCTGAAGCGCACCGAGGGCGGGCATTTCCCGCTCGCACGGCGCACACCAGGTAGCCCAGTAGTTCACGAGGATGGTCTTGCCCGCGAAGCTGGCGAGGCCGGCCTCGGTTCCGTCCGGTCCGTTGAAGGTGCCGGAGGGCACAGTCTGGCCTGCGCCGGAAAAGTCGAGCTTCTCAAGCGTTCCCACAGCGTAGCGCTCAAGCGAATGGTCCGGCGCCTTGCCGCCAGCTGCGCTGATCAGCACATAGACAATGGCCGCGAGGGCGACCAAGAAGAGGCCTGCAAAAGCATAGCGGGTCATGCGGGGTCTTGCGCTCCGTAAGGCGTAATTGAGGGATATGGCGATGAATTCCGGTAAAGGCCAGACAATGTGGGGCGGCCGTTTTGCCGCAACGCCCTCGGCAATCATGAACGAGATCAATGCCTCGCTCGATGTTGACCGGCGGATGGCGGATGAGGATGTGGCGGGCAGCCGCGCCCACGCCGACATGCTGGCCGAAATGGGCATCCTGACGGCGGCCGACAATGACGCGATCCAGGCCGGGCTGGATGTGGTGGCGGCGGAGCTGCGGGCGGGCACATTTCCCTTCCGGCGTGAGCTGGAAGACATCCACATGAACGTCGAAGCGCGGCTCAAGGAGCTGATCGGCGAACCGGCAGGGCGGTTGCACACAGCCCGTTCGCGCAATGATCAGGTGGTGACGGATTTCCGCCTGTGGACGCGGCGGGCGTTGAACGAGACGGCGCATCTGGTCACGGCCCTGCAAGGCGCGCTGGTCCGCCGGGCCGGGGAGCATGCAGCGACCTACATGCCGGGGTTCACCCATTTGCAGACGGCGCAGCCGGTGACGCTGGGCCACCATCTGCTGGCCTATGCCGAAATGCTGGAGCGTGACCGGACGCGGCTGCAGGATTGCGCCGTACGGCTGAACGAGTGCCCGCTCGGCGCGGCGGCCCTCGCGGGGACCGGCTTCCCGATCGACCGGGACATGACGGCCGAAGCGCTCGGCTTTGCCCGGCCGATGGCCAATTCGCTCGATGCGGTCGGCTCGCGCGACTTTGCACTGGAAGCGCTGAGCAGCCTGTCGATCGCGGCGACCCACCTGTCGCGGCTGGCTGAAGAGATCGTGCTCTGGACCAGCCCGCAATTCGCCTTCGCGGCGCTACCGGATGCCTGGTCGACCGGCTCCTCGATCATGCCGCAGAAGCGCAATCCCGACGCGGCCGAGCTGGTGCGGGCGAAAGCGTCGCTGATCACTGGCCTGTTCGTCGCCCTGCAGGGGGCCGTCAAGGCGCTGCCGCTCGCCTATGCCAAGGATCTGCAGGACGACAAACGGTTGACCTTCGAGGCGTTCGACACGTTTGACCTGTGCGCCCGGGCGATGACCGGGATGGTCGAGACGATCCGGTTCAAGCCGGACGCGATGCGGGCGGCGGCGGGGAAGGGCTATTCTACCGCAACGGACCTCGCCGACTGGCTAGTGCGCGAACTCGGCCTGCCTTTCCGGGACGCGCACCATGTGACCGGGCGGATCGTCGCGCTGGCCGAGGCTAAAGGCGCGGAACTGGCCGAACTTTCGCTCGGCGAGATGCAGAAGGTGCATTCCGCAATCACCAAAGATGTTTTCAATGTGCTGACGGTAGAGGCGTCTGCCTCATCCCGGACATCTTATGGCGGCACAAGCCCTGTTCGCGTTCAGGAACAAGTGGCACAGTGGACACAGAGACTTCGACTGGAGTGACGAAAATGAAACGGCTTCTGGGCGCCGCTGCGGCGCTGGTACTTCTTGGCGGTGTGTCGGCGTGCGGGCTGACAGGCGATCTCAAACGTCCCGGGCCGCTGATCGGCAATCCGAGTGACGTGGATCCGGCGAGCCTGCCGGACGCCGAAGACACAAGCCTGCCCTCGCTGCCGGACCGTCCGTCCGAGACCGCAGACGAGGAAACCGAGGATGAGCTGCTCGGCGGTCCGACGAACTGATGCGGCTGCGCGGTCTTCTTGCGGCAGGCGCGGGGCTTTTGCTCGCGGGCTGCCAGACAGCGCCGCCGGCCGAGACGGTGATCGAGCTGACGGCGTCGCTCTCGTCGGTGCCGGAGGCGGGCAATCCGCTGGACGTGGCTGTGGCGATCAGTGAAAATCCGGCCGAAGGGCTGACGGAGAATGACTGGGGCGGGGAAGTACCGCAATCCAAGCCGGCCGGCGATATCGACGACGGCGGACTCGGCGACCTCGATTAAAGCCCCGGAGCCCGAATGCACCATTTCAGTTATTCTGGCGGCCGCCTTCATTGCGAAGGGGTGAGTCTCGAGACGGTGGCCGCCGAAGTCGGCACGCCGTGCTATGTCTATTCGTCCGCCACGCTGGTGCGCCATGCGACCGTGATTGCCGAGGCCTTCCGTGGGCAGAGCGTGCTGATCGCCTATTCCGTGAAGGCCAACGGAAACCTCGCCGTGCTGGCAACGCTGGCGGCGCAGGGTTGCGGCGCCGACGTGGTGAGCGGTGGCGAATTGCTGCGCGCCCGCAAGGCCGGCATTCCGGCTTCCAAGATCGTGTTCTCCGGTGTCGGCAAGACGGCGGCTGAAATGGCGCTCGCGCTGGAGCAGGGCATTCATCAGTTCAACGTCGAAAGCGCGGGCGAGCTGCGCCTCCTGTCCGAAGTCGCAGCACGGCTCGGCCTTGAGGCGCCGATTGCGCTGCGGGTGAACCCGGACGTGGCGGCGGGCGGACATCCCAACATCTCGACCGGGAAGTCCGGTGACAAGTTCGGCGTGCCCTGGGGCGAGGCCGAGGCGCTGTATGCCGAGGCCGCGCGCCTGCCGGGTATCCGTGCGGTCGGCGTGGATGTGCATATCGGCAGCCAGATCGGCGACCTCGCGCCCATGCAGGCAGCGTTCGAGAAGGTCGTGGCGCTGGCGCTGCGCTTGCGCGAACAGGGCCATGCGATCGGCCGGATTGATGTGGGCGGTGGACTTGGTATTCCGTACAAGGATAGTGATGCGCCGCCGCCGCCTACCGCCTACGCCGCGATGATTGCAGAAGTGACGGCCGGGCATGGATTTGAAGTGATCCTCGAGCCGGGCCGCGTGATTGCTGGCAATGCGGGTGTGCTGCTGACCACCGCGCTCTACGAGAAGCGGGCGCCGGACCGGACCTTCCTGATCGTTGATGCGGGCATGAATGACCTGATCCGGCCAGCACTTTACGGCGCCCACCATGACATCGTGCCCCTGACCGAGCCTGCACCCGGGCAGTTCCGCAGGACCTATGACGTGGTCGGTCCGATCTGCGAATCGACCGACAAGTTCGCGGCGGGGCGCGACCTGCCGGAGATCTCTGCCGGCGAGAGGCTCGCCTTCATGTCGGCAGGGGCCTATGGGGCGGTCCTGTCTTCGGCCTACAATGCGCGGCCGCTGGTGCCGGAAGTTCTGGTCAACGGCGACCGGTACGATATCATCCGCAGGCGGCCGACTTTCGCTGAGATGACGGAATTGGAGCACGTGCCCGAGTGGCTTACGACGGTGGCCTGACCCAGGTTGCGGCCAAGGTTGCCGCAACGAAGCGCCGGCTCACGCTGCTGGCGCTGGGGCGTGCCTACTGGCCGGTCTTCGTGCTGGTCACATTGTTCCTGTCGGCGGCGCTGTCGGACGGGTTCGACCGGCTGGACAAGATCACCGCAGCCCTTCTGACGCCGGTGCTGCTGGCCGGGGCCGGCCTGCTCGTCTGGCGCGGCCGCCAGCGTTACGTGCCACCAGATGAAACCGGCGCCTCGAACCTGCTCGAAGCCTCATCCGAACTGCGCCCGCTTTCGGCGCTGAAGGATCGCCCGGCCTATCCGTCCGCCGAAGCGGCCGGCCTTTGGGCGGCGCACCGCGA
>JBGSOU010000604.1:0-6124 GCA_041739025.1 Hyphomonas sp. | reverse complement strand
GCGCGGCGTTGCAACCCGGCGCGACTTGCCGCACACGGGGCAAGCTCTTACCCCGCGACCGAGGCCCCCATGATCCGCACCTTTTCCAACCTGTCCGGCCGGTTCGTGCTGGACGGCGAGCATCTCGGCGCGCTCGACACGGCCGTCTGGATCGACGTGCTGCGGCCGACCGCAGACGAGGAGAAGGCACTCGAGCGGGCCTTCGGGATCGGCGTGCCGACCCTTGCGGAAATGAGCGAGATCGAGCTGTCGAGCCGTCTGTACTCGGAGGACGGCGCGCATTTCCTGACGGCCAACATGCTGTCGCGCACCGATGATGACCTGGTGAAGGTGTCGCCCATCACCTTCATCCTGCTCGGCGAGAAGGTGATCACCGTGCGCTATGAGGAGCCGCGGGCCATCGAGACCTTCGTCGCGCGCTGCCTGAAGGCGGGAACCTATTCGGCGGACCAGATCCTGATCGGCATCCTGGAAGGCGTGATCGAACGGATCGGCGACCTTCTGGAGCGCGCCGGTCATGATCTCGACCTGCTGTCGGAGCGGGTCTTCTTCACGCAGGCCCCCGCCAGCGTTCGCCAGGCGGCCGCCGCAAAGGACGCCCAATCGGCGGCGCGCAAACCGAATGTCCGCCAAGGCGACTTCCAGGCGGTGCTGGTCGAGGTCGGGCACAAGGGGGACCTGATTTCGAAGATCCAGGACAGCCTGATCTCGCTGCAGCGCCTGCTGGCCTTCGACACCTCGCTCGCCACCGAGCGCAAGCCCGGCAAGGCCATCGACCACCGGATCAAGACCCTCGCCACCGACGTGCAGGCCCTGCGCGACCATGCGGGCTTCCTGACGCAGAAGATCAACTTCCTGCTGGATGCCACGCTCGGCATGATCAACATCCAGCAGACCGCGATCATCAAGATCTTCTCGGTCGCTGCCGTGGTGTTCCTGCCGCCGACGCTGATCGCGTCGATCTACGGGATGAACTACGACCACATGCCGGAACTTGGCTGGACGTATGGCTACCCGATGGCGCTGGCGCTGATGGTGCTGTCGGCGGTGCTGCCCTACCAGTTCTTCAAATGGCGCGGCTGGCTCTGACGGCTTACTCGGCGAGGAAGTCGCGGAGCGGCGCCAGCGATTGCTGCGGGTCTTCTTCCATCGGCACATGGCCGAGGTCCTTGAAGGCGACGAGGCGGCTGCGGGGCAGCAGGCGCGTATAGTCCGACGAATTGCTGAACGGGATCAGCCGGTCTTTCTTCCCCCACATCAAAAGTACTGGCGCCTTGATCGTGGGCAGACGTTCCGCCGGATCGGCGAGCACGGTCTGCTCCATCCGTTTCAGGAGGGCCGTGCGGCCACCAGGGGCGAGCATCAGGTCATGGTAGCGGGTCACGGCCGTCTCGCTGAGGCGCGACGGGTTGCCATAACTGGCGGTGAGGTTCGGGCGGATCGCGGATTTGGGCAGTGCGAAGCGCATGGCCTGCATCACCTTAGGCACGTCGGCGTGCTTGCCATAGGCAAATCCGGGGCTGGCAAACCCGTCCGGGGATATCAGCACCAGCTTGTCGACGCGTTCGGGATGGTCGGCCGCGAAGCCCCACGCGATCCGCCCGCCGATCGAATTGCCGATCAGGGCCGCCTTCGGAAGATCGAGCTGGTCCATCAGCGCGAGGATCAGCATCTGGCTGCGCGCGTCGGTGTAGTTTCCGGTCGGATCCGGCGGCGACAGGCCGGAGCCCGGCAGGTCGAACCGGATGACGCGGTAGTCTTCCTTCAGCGCCTCGGCCCAAGGCTCGTATGTGTGCAGGCTGGAGCCGAACCCGTGCACCAGGATCAACGCCGGCGCCCCGGCGGGGCCGTCATCGCGCACGTGCAGCGAGATGCCGGCGACCGTCATCATGTCGGCGGGCCGGCGCAGATATTTGCGTTCAAGTTCGGCGCGCGGCTTGTCGGGCGTGTAGAGCCAGCCGCCGCCGAGCAAGATCGCGGCGCCGAGCGTTCCAAGAAGGACGGTCCACACTTTCAAGTTTGCCTCGCCCATCCGGCGCTTTCACGACGGCCTCACACAAAACCGTAGCATCCATCGAACGCCAGCGACAGAGAATCGTGCGCGCGCCTGTCTTGCCCTGCGGCCCAAACGAAACACTCTTTCGTTGAACCAAAGAACAACTTATAAGTGGGGAATGGTTTGGACCAACGGCCCTGTCGAACTCTATCACGGGACGACCGATGCGGTCAGCGCGTCGATCCGAACGGCCATCATGCCTTCGAAGGGCGCCATCTTTACCGATTTCGGACGTGGTTTTTACTGCACGTCCAACCTTCAGCAGGCGAAGGACTGGGCCAATACGCGGGTCCGGCCCCGACAGAGGGCAGAGGTCGTTGCCTTCGAGTGCGACCTCGAGACGATTGCGGGTCTCGACGTCCTGTCCTTCGTGACCGACAGTCAGGCGTCGGGCTTTCGCGATTTTGTCACCTTCTGCCGGAACGCGTTTCACACGGCCACATGGCAGCACCCGGATCACAACCGGTCAAAACGCAAGCCCTACTATGATGTTGTGTTCGGACCTGTTGTCCTGTGGCCCCAGCACGGACTCCTCAGCGGTTATGATCAAATCAGCTTTCATGGTAGTCAAAGCATAGCGGCCTTGACCCCATTGCCGCAGACCATCATCGGCAACCCGGTCTTTTGAGCAAATTCATGAGCAGCACCGAGCCTACCGGTTACATTCAGATCGAAGACCTTGAGCGGCTTCTGGGCCAGCGCAGCGAGGACTCGTACCTGTATGACCGTCTGGTCCTGCTGGTTGCAGAAAAGGTCTTCAAGGCCGGAGACCGCGTCTATTCCGCTTTTTCGCTCAGCATGTCTCCGGCCGAACGCAAACTGATCATGCACCGCGATCCGTTTGACACGGTCGCGGGCATGTTGGGGATCGATCTGGGGGCAGAGGCCGATAACGAGACTTACCTGTCACGGTATGCCGCCCTCAAGCGGACGGCGGAATGGTCCGCCTTGACCGGGCAATAAACCGCCTCAGGCCTTCACGCTGGCCCGCATCCGGTTCATCCGGTCCATCGCGGCTTCGGCGTCGCGCAGGATGTCGGCGACGATGGCGGCCACCGGCTTCACCTCGCGCACGCCGCCGGCGGACTGGCCCATCGCGAAGCAGCTCGTGTCCGCGTTGAGTTTCGCCTCGTCGGTGATGCCGCCGATGCCGCCGATCACGCCGGTCTGGGTCGAGTGGATCGCCTGGACCGGGAAGGGCTTGATGTCCTGCGGGCGCTGTTCCCAGTCGTTGATGTAGTCATTGGTGCGGCAGCGCATCGGCTTGCCCGAATAGCAGCGCGTGCGGGTCGTGTCGGTGTCGCCCGCCTCGACCACGGCGTTCTTGTACATGTTGGCGGCGTGGGCTTCGGCGGAGGCGATGAAACGCGTACCCATCCAGACGCCTTCGGCGCCCAGCGCGAGGGCGGCCGCGAGGCCGCGGCCGTCATAGATGCCGCCGGCTGCAATGACCGGGATCTTCACGGCTTCCACCGCCTGGGCGACCAGCGGCATGGTGCCGACGAGGCCGGTATGCCCGCCGCCTTCGCCGCCCTGCAGGATCACGGCGTCACAGCCGGCTTCCTCGGCCTTGATGGCGTGCTTCACCGCGCCGCCGACGACCATGACCTTCACGCCGGCATCCTTCAGCCGCTTCATGATCGGCATCGGAACGCCGAGGCCGGCCACAAACGAATCCGCGCCGCCCTTGATGATCACATCGACCGATTCCTCGAGGCTCTCGGGGCTGGCAGCCAGAAGGTCCACGCCGAACGGCTTGCCGGGGGCGAGTTCCTTCACCTTCTTCATCTGCCCGGCGATGAAGTCGGGGCTCGTGCCCGCCATGCCGAGCACACCGTAGCCGCCGGCATTGCACATCGCGGCGCACACTTCGGCATAGGATACCCCGCCCATCCCGGCGAGCATGATCGGGTGCTCGATTTTCAGCATTTCTGTCAGGCGGGTTTTCAGTGCCATGGGGGGGCTCCTTTGCGGTTGCGTGATTTGAACGCTCAATTCTTGGGCTGCCGCCGCCACGTCAACGCAAGCATCTTCATCAAACTGCAGCGAACGCCGCATTTGGAACAGATTTGCCGTGTCTTTGCCGCAATCTGGCCCCGATCAATGGGCAATAGCCGTGTGTCTGTGGAATCGCCTGCCGGGTTGGACTGTCAAAATGAGGGAAACGCTCGTGACAAAGCTCGGATCCGGCGCTGCCGCTGCAATCCTTTTCGCCGGTGTTGCCTTTGCAAGCGCGCCTGCGACCGGAACCGAAGCTGTTGAAGCCGACGCCGCTCTAGCAGCGGTCGAGGCAGGGACGGCTGTCGTAGCCGAAACCGCGCAAGCGGTTGTCGAAGCTGAAGCCGTAGAAGCGGCTGTCGAAGCTGAAGCCGATACGGCCCAAGCTGAAACAGTGGCCGAAGAGGCTGCTACCGAAGAAGCTGCTGCCGAGTCATCTGCAGTCAGCCGAGACTGACCTTCGCCCATGCCGGACGAAGGGATTGTGCAACCAGACCGCGACGGTTTGACAAAGCTGAAAAATTAACTTTCGGCAATGTTAAAGAGGTGCTACAGCCCGACCGTTCGCAAGAACACTCAACAGGGGTACTACCACATGAAAATGCTCGTCATCGCCGCCGCTGCCGCTTCGGCACTCGTTCTCGCCGCTTGCGGCGCAACCGAAGAAGCTGCTCCGGCCGCTGAAGAAACCACGGTCGAAGAAGTGGCTGCTGAAGCTGCTGCTGTCACCGAAGAAGCTGTCGTCGAAGCTGTTGAAGCAACGACCGAAGCCACCGACGCTGCTGTTGAAGCAACGACCGAAGCCGTTGAAGGCGCTGTCGCTGAAGCAACCGAAGAAGCTCCGGCCACCGAAACCGCTCCTGAGTAATCTCAGAGCGATCGGATTTCCGGTCTAAAAGACAAGGCCGCTTCCTTCGGGAAGCGGCCTTTTTCTTTGTCCGTTCGCCCGTGTCCGGGGCGCCTGGATCAAGCGCCCCGAATGGGAATCAGGGCGTTCGATCCAGGTCCTTGATCGCGCGCGCCGCTCTAGAACTTGGCGTAGCCGCCATCGACGATCAGCGTGTCGCCCGAATGGTATTTCGACGCGTCCGAAGCGAGGTAGACCGCGATGCCACCGAAATCGGCCGGCTCGCCCCAGCGGCGGATCGGCACGCGCGAGATCACCTTGGACGTGAACACTTCCTGGCCCTGGGCGCCTTCGGTCATGTCGGTGGCGATCCAGCCGGGCAGGATCGAATTGCCGCGAATGCCATACCGGCCATACTCGACCGCGATGGCGTTCATCATGGCGATCAGGCCGCCCTTGGTGTGGGCATAGGCCTGGTTGCGTCCGGCGCCTTCGATGCCGGCGAGGGAGGCGGTGCCGACGAGGCTGCCGCCGAGATCGCCGGTCTTGGCGCGGGCGACCATGGACTTTGCCGCCTCGCGCAGGGTGAAGAAGGCGCCTTCGGAGTTGATGTGCGCGTTATAGCGCCAGGTCTCGATCGTCATCTGCTCGAAGCTGGGCGCGCCCCGGCCGACGCCGGCGTTGGCGATGCAGCAGTCGATCCGTTTGAATTCTTCCTCGGCCTCTTTCATGGCTTTCACCACCTGGCCTTCCTCGCCGACATCCACCGCCCAGGCCTTCACCTTGCCGGTGCCGAGGCCCGAGGCCTTCTTCACGGCCGCGTCATTGTCGGCGGTCTTGCGGCCCCAGATCACGACATCCGCGTTGGACGCGGCCAGCGCCTCCACCATGCCGAGGCCGATGCCCTTGTTGCCGCCCGTGACGACGCAGACCTTGCCGCTGAGATCGAAGGGTTTGTAGGTCATGATGATGGTTCCTCCCGGAAGTGTGCTGTTTCTCTGATCGTCTACACAGACCTGACGCTAGGGCGGGTCAAGGGGAGGAATTGCAAACCCGCTCCCGCGCCGCTGCGATCACCCGCCGCGTCTCCTCCCATAGCGGGAGCTGCGCCAGCCGCGCGGGCGAGATCCATTCGGCATGGCCGGCATCATCGCCCGCCACCGGCTCGCCCGACAGCCAGACGGCGGCATAATCGAACAGGAGGTAATGCCGCGCCACCGCGC
>JBGSOU010000591.1:0-3114 GCA_041739025.1 Hyphomonas sp. | reverse complement strand
TGCCAAGCTGATGGAAACGGCGAAGGAACTGGCCCAGAAACTGGCGACCGGCCCGACGGTCGCCCTGTCGCTGGCCCGTCAGTGCATCTGGGACGCGTGCGACGACGATTTCGGCGCGGCGCTGCATAATGAACGCGTCGCTCAGCGCGATGCGGGCCGGACGGAAGACTTCCGCGAAGGCGTTCTGGCCTTCCTCCAGAAGCGCCCGGCCGAATTCAAGGGCAAGTAATCTCCGGTAGGTTTGTGGAATTTCGTTTCCCTTAAAGATTACGAAACCCATTGTGCGCTAGGGTCCCGGCAGTTGAAGACTTGGGGACGGGCGCAATGAACTACAGGCTGGTGCATTTCAATTGCGCGCGTCCGATGGGCAAGTTCGACTTCAGCAATGAATTCGTTCAGGTTTTTGTCGCGCTGCTGCCGCGCATCTTCAAGGATGGCGACGCGTTCGAAGGCCTGATCCACCACGATCACGGCCTGCGTTGCCCGGATGGCCATTGGCGCGACTTTACCAATGCCTTTCCCTATCCGCCGGAATGGGGCGCGCCCGACATTTCCACGCTCGCCGTCTGGCGGTCGCTGGAGGACCTGAAGGCGTTCAGCCATAACGGACGGACCCATCCGCCCGGCATGCGCCGGCTCGCTGGCGAGATTGACCGCAGCCAGGGGCCCGGTTTCGTGATGTGGTGGGCGCCGAAAGGCGAACGCTTCACGCTTGAGCAAGGCTGGCAGCGCCTTCAGCACCTGCGCCAGCACGGTTCGACGGACTATGCCTTCTCGCTGGACCAGCCGGTGAAGCAGCCGGCGGTGGCTTAGGTCTTTTTCTTCCTGGGCACAGGCTTTGCCGCCGCTTTCGCTTTCGCGGCGGCCAGCGCGCGTTTGCCCCATTGGCTCGCCTCATCCGGATCGTCCATCGCGGAGGATGGCAGGCTGACATAGCCCATGTCGATCTCCTCACCGGTACTGGGCTTGGTCCAGAGGAAGGGCGCGCAGCCTTCGGCTTCGAGATCGGCGCGCAGTTTCGCGTCGGTCTTGAGATAGACCGTGTCATCCCCGAGCAGCGCGAACATCAGGCCGTCCCGGAACACCCCCGCGCCGCCGAACATGCGCCGTATGCTGACAGGGCCCATCGGGGCGAAGAGTTCGGCCACGAATTCGTGGAAGGGGTCCGGCGGCTTGGCCATGGTCTTTCAGAAGCCTCTCAGTGTCGTCATCCCGGAAAATCCGCAGGATTTGTCCGGGACCCAGACTGTCCTTGCCGCGCTGGTTTCAAAGGACTGCGTCCCGGGCATTTGCTGGCGCAAATCCCGGGATGACGACAAACTGATGTTGCGCGCACTGCGACGTTTTCAAACCGGCAGACCCAACCGGTAGACCCCCTTGAACGCATCCGGGTTCTCGACCGGTTTGCCTTTCCGGTAGATCGCTATCGTGCCCGCCTTGTGCAGCCGGATCGCTTCGGCGCGCACATCCTTCAGTACACGCACGAAGTTCTCCGGGCTGACCGCCTTCGCGGCGTCTTCCGGCGCAATCGTCTTGCCGGCGCCTTTGGCGGCGGTCAGCGCGAGGATGGCGTCACGGACGGGATTGACGGCTGCCTCACTCACCAGTCGATCGCCGCATAGACGAGCTGCTGGTACTGCAGGCGCATCGGATAGGTCGAGGATGGCATCAGCTGTGTCGCCTGGATGGCGATGATTTCTTCCTCGGAGTCGATCCAGAAGAAGGTGGACGCGAGGCCGCCCCAGCTGAACGTGCCATCGCTGCCGGGCTGGCGGGTCTGCACGAAGTCGGTGACGACCGAGCCGCCGAGGCCGAAGCCGACGCCGTCGGCCATCACTTCGGTGAAGGCCGAGCGGCCCATGCCGCGCATGGTCTGATTGTCCGGCAGATGGTTCTGGCGCATGAACTCCCAGGTTTTCGGGCTGATGATCCGGGCTCCGTCGAGCGTGCCGCCACGCATCAGCATCAGCGCGAAGCGGTGATAGTCGCGCATCGTTGAGACAAGACCGCCGCCGGCATTGAGCAGGTTCGGGCGTTTGGCGTAGAGTTTCGATGCCGCGCCGGCCGGATCGGCCAGCGTCGTCTCGCCGGTCTTGGCGTCTTTCTGGTAGCAGGCCATCAGGCGGTGGATCTTGTCTTCCGGCACCCAGAAGTCGGTATCGTCCATACCGAGCGGGCCGAAGATGCGCTGCTTGAAGAACTCGTCGAGCGGCTGGCCCGAGATGATTTCCACGAGCGCCCCGAGCACGTCGATGGAGTGGCTGTAGCGCCATTCCGTACCCGGAGAGAAAGCGAGTGGCAGGCCGGCGATCTGGCGGGCCATGTCCTGCAGTGTGTCTTTCGGATGGCCGACCTTGCTGTTGCGGTAGATCTCGTCGGTCTCGTCCTGGAACAGGAAGCCGTAGGTCAGACCCGATGTGTGGGTGACGAGGTCCAGCACGGTCATCTCGCGGTCGGGCTTGCGCAATTTCGGCGCGGCCGCCGTGCCGCCGTCCCAGACCATCGCGTTCTTGTATTCGGGGATGTAGCGGCTGACCGGGTGATCGAGCCGGATCTTGCACTCTTCGACCAGCATCATGATGGCGAGCGTCGTAATCGGCTTGGTCATCGAATAGATGCGGAAGATCGTGTCCGGACCGATGGGCTCCGAACCGCCCATCTCGGTCGACCCGGTATAGCTTTCATGGGCGATCTCGCCGCCGCGCGAGACGAGCAGGCCCATGCAGGGCAGCTTGCCGGCGTCGATGTAATGTTCCTTGAAATAGCCGGGCATCGCCGCGAGGCGGTCCGCATTGAGGCCGACTTCGTGCGGGTCTGTGGGGTCGTAATCGAACATCAGAGGGTTCCTGCTTTGGCGGCCCGGGCAAGCTCCCGGGCGATGATGATCTGCTGGATCTGGCTGGTGCCTTCGTAGAGGCGGAAGATGCGGACGTCGCGGTAGAACCGCTCGATGCCGTAATCGGTGACATAGCCGGCGCCGCCGAAGATCTGCACCGCGCGGTCGGCAACGCGGCCGCAGGCTTCGGTGGCGAACAGCTTGGTGCAGGAGGCGAGCATGGTGACGTCCTCGCCGGCATCGCGGCGGCGGGCGGCGTCGAGGATCATGCATTCGGC
>JBGSOU010000581.1:0-6402 GCA_041739025.1 Hyphomonas sp. | reverse complement strand
AGCAGGCACCGGGCGTGCTGGCCGTGCGCAGCCGCATGGCCGGGCCGGTGCCGGACGGCGGTCCGGAACAGGTCCTCGGCCCGGGCGAAATTGCCGTGATCGCTCGTCAGGAGACCCAGGAGGAAAAACGCATCGCCATTCTGCGGGTCATCCTTCAGCACGTCCAGGCAGAGGGTATGGGCCGCGCGGTAGGCTTTTTCGCTCAGGCGCTGCGCGGCCTCTTCCAGCCGGGGATCCAAGAAGCCTGAATTTTGGGCAGGGTGGGGCAAAGTTTTCCCAAAAATAGATCTGTGAACGGCGGGCTGTGCTCATTTTGCTGCATCCGCCAGGAAAATGGAAGCAATGGCCTTTGCGCCGCTTGCGCATGACCCAGTTCCCAAACCTAAGATGTTGCCGAGGGGCGGTCACGAAACCGCGAAACAAGGAATAGGAAATGTCCCGTAAGAATCTACTTCTGACCGCCAGCGCCGCCGTGTTGGTCTCCACCCTGGCCCTCTCGGCCTCCGCCCAGGACGCCGCCGAGAGCGCTGACAGCGAACTGCGCGTCGAAGCCGTCACCGTCACCGCGACCCGCCGCGCCGAAAGCGTCCAGGACATCCCGCTCAACATCGCCGCTGCAGATCGAGGAGCAGGGCTTCGACGAACTCGCCGATGTGCTCGCCTACGTGCCCGGCATCAACGTTGTTGATCGCGGCGGACGCCAGGGCAACCCCATCGTCGTTCGCGGCCTCAATGCCGATGGCCTTGGGTCGGGCGACGGCAACAATGACGGCGGCGGAACGGTCGCGACCTATGTCGGCGAAGTTCCGGTCTATGTCGACCTGAAGCTCAACGACCTTGAGCGTGTCGAGGTCCTCCTCGGTCCGCAAGGCACGCTGTACGGTGCCGGCACGCTTGGCGGCGCGATCCGCTACATCCCGAAGAAACCGGACTTCGGCGGCGACACGCTCGACGTACGCGCCGAGGTTTCGCAGTACTCCGAGGCTGAATCGCTGTCCTATGACACCGGCTTCACCTTCAACAAGACGTTCGCCCCGAACTTTGCCGTGCGCGGATCGCTCGACTTCGAGAATGATTCGGGCTTCACGGACTATCCGTTCGTCGTGCGCGAGATCGGCGTGTCTGATCCGGACCCGGACTTCTCGGATCCTGCCGCCGTCGCGGCCAACACCTACCGCATCACCGACGCTGACAGCGAAGAGGTCATCTCCGGCCGAATTGCCGCGCGCTGGCAGCCCACCGAATGGCTCGACGGCACCCTGACTTACTACCTGCAGAAGTCCGATATCGGCGGGCGCCGCGGCGTCAGTCAGCAGCCGACGGTGCCGACCGGCGAGTATGAACTTGCCAAACGCGTGCCCGAGCCGAACGAGATCACCAACCAGCTGCTCGCGCTGGAAGTGGTGGCCGACCTCGGCTTTGCAGAGCTGACCTCGGCGACCGGCTATTCGCGCTTCAACGATGATGGACAGCGCGACCAGACCGACCTCCTGATCACGCTCGAATACGGCTATGAAGCCTTCCCGACCTTCACGGCCTACACGCACGAGAAGGGCAAGGAAGAGCGCATCAACCAGGAACTCCGGCTTGTCTCGAAAACCGAAGGCCCGCTGAACTGGATCGCCGGCGCATTCTACAACCAGTTTGAAGCGACGAACTACTCGAACGAATTCACGCCTGGCTACTCGGCGTACATCGGCGGGGATCCGGGTGCGGACCTTGAGTACTTTGCGCCGTTCTATTCCAAGCTCGAAGAATCCGCCCTCTACGGAGAGATCGGCTACGACATCACTGATCGCTGGACCGTCACTGTCGGCGGCCGCTATTATGAGTATGATCTTCAGTCCTACAGCACGGCGTTGTTTCCGATCGGCGATTCGACCTTCGTGCCGGTCGGGGTCAGCAGCGTTGAATCCTACCTGAAATCCGATTTCGCCGCGGGAAGCCCGAATGGCACAGAGCGGACGGGTCAGTCCGACAGCGGAACACTGTTCAAGTTCAATACATCCTTCGATTTCACGGATGATGTCTTGGGGTATCTGACGGTGTCCGAAGGCTATCGGATTGGCGACTCCAACGGGATCGCCCAGTGTGATCCGTTCGATCCGCTCGCGCCGGTCGTTCAGCAATCCTGCGCCCTCGCGCCCGGGCAAGTCTATGGTCCGGGACCGAACGACATTTCCACCCGTGACGAACGCGAGTACCTGCCGGACACGACGACCAACTATGAAGTGGGCTTCAAGTCCACACTGGCGGGCGGGCGCGTGACGTTCAACGGTTCGGCCTACTTTATCGAGTGGACCGACCCGCAACTGTCGTCCGCCACGATCAATGCGGCGAGCCCGATCACGGTCAACGCGGAAGGCGCCGAATCCAAGGGCATCGAGTTCAACGGTCAGTGGATTGTTTCCGAAGCCTTGTCCCTGCGCGGCAGCTACAGCCACACCGAGGCCTCGCTGACGGCGCTCGCGCCCGGTCTCGTGGGCACCATCTCGCCGCCGGGCTTCAGCACGGTCCTGCTCGACGGGCAGGATGGCGACCGCCTGCCGGGCTCGCCCGAAGACCAGTTCTCGATCTTCGGTTCCTATGTCCACGACCTCGTGGGCGGCCGTACACTGACTTTCCATGGCGGCCATGCCTGGCAGGGCGATGTGCTGACGCGGACCGGAAGCCGGGGCGGCGGGATCACACTGGACAGCTATGGCGTCGCCAACGCATCGGCGGTGTACGATACCGGCCCCTGGTCGGCGACCCTGTTCATCAACAACCTGTTCGACGAGTATTACGAGACCGGCGTGGTCCAGACCCCGCTGTTCAACCAGGTGCTCACCGACGACGATGGCGGCGACGTCAACACGCGCAGCTACTATACCTTTGTGGGGGCGCCGCGGGTCATCGGTGTGCGGTTCAACTACAAGTTCGACTAGACGAGACGTCTGAAGCCGTCCGGCGCGCCGGACGGCGTGGGGCACACGGGAGTGTCAGACTGGAAAGGGCCGTCCGCAAGGGCGGCCTTTTTTGTTCAGATCACTTTCCCAGCCCGTCAAAGAACACCGCGCCATCCTTCATCACGAAGTCCACGTCTTCCAGCTGGCGAACGTCCGCCAGCGGATCACCGTCGACAGCGATGATGTCGGCGCGCTTGCCCGCGGTCAGGCTGCCGATCTCGTTCTGCAGGCCGAAGAGTTCGGCATTGCCGAGGGTCGCGGCGCGGATCGCTTCGGCGGGTGTCATGCCCCACTTCACCATGTAGGCGAACTGGCGGGCGTTGAGACCGTGCGTATAGACGCCGGCATCGGTGCCGAACGCGAGTTTGGCGCCGGCTTTCACGGCGGCCTGGAACCGCTCGCGCTGGGCCTGACCGACGATCTTTTCCTTCTCCAGCGATTCCGGAAGGATGCCGGCGGCTTCGCCTTCGCCGAGGATGAAGTCTGACACGTAGATGTCCATCGACAGGAAGATGCCTTTCTTCACGGCGTCCTTCAGGCTCTGATCGGAGATCAAGCTCGAATGCTCGACCGAGTCGACGCCCGCCTCGATGGCGGTGGCGATGCCCTTGGCGCCGTGGGCATGCACGGCCACCTTCAGGCCCAGTTCGTGCGCCTCGCTGACGATGGCCTGCATTTCTTCCAGCGTGAATTGCTGCGCGCCGATGGTGGTGCCCTTCGAGAGCACACCGCCGGTGCCGCAGAACTTGATCACTTCGGCGCCATACTTCTTGTTCTCGCGCACCTTCTGGCGCACCGCCCACGGACCATCAGCCACCCCGCCGGACGTGTCGTGTGCTTCATACGGCATCAGGTTGGAATCGCAGTGGCCGCCGGTGATGCCGATGGATTGGCCGGCCGGGATGATGCGGGGTCCGGGCACTTCGCCGGAATCGATCGCGTGTTTCAGGTCGACATCTGCAAAGCCCGGTGCGCCGAGATTGCGCACGGTGGTGAAACCCGCGCGCAGGGTCTTGGCGGCATTGGCGACGCCGGAGATGGCGGCGGCGGGGGTCGAGACAGTGAGGCGGCGGAATCCGTGCAGGTCGGCCCGGCTGGTCAGGTGGACATGGCTGTCCGACAGGCCGGGCAGCAGCCAGGCGCCCGTCATGTCGATCCGGGGGGTGCCGGAGGCGCCGAGCGTGCCTGTCCGGCCCACTGCCTTGATGCGTCCGTCCTCGATCAGGATGTCATGGCCCTTCATCACCACGCCGCGTTCGACATCGACGACGTTTCCCCCCGCCAGCAGCAGGCTTTCGGCCGAGGCGGCGGCGCTCAGGGCGAAGAGGCTGGCGGCGGCAAGAAGCGTGCGGAGCATGGGGCGGATCCTGATCTGGTGGCCCGTCAGACCTAGCGCTGCAGCGGCGTCTTGGCCAGTCAGGCAGGCCCCGCATAATCCGGGTGGCGCGGGTTTGGGCAGTGGCCTAAAGGTCCGGCGCATGAACGCTGCGCTGCGCCTTGGATTTCCCGCCGCCCTCGGCTGCTACCTGATCTGGGGCAGCCTGCCTTTGTACATCCGCGCGATGAACCATGTGAGCGCGCTTGAGCTGCTGGCGCACCGGGTGATCTGGTCGGTGCCGACGGCCATCGTGCTGATCGCGCTCGCCGCCAACTGGCGGGACGTGAAGGCGGCTTTCACGGGGTCGAACCTGAAATGGCTGGCGCTCTCCAGCGTGCTGATCGGGGCGAACTGGGCGATCTACATCTGGGCGGTGAATGCCGGCCGGGCGATGGAGGCTTCGCTCGGCTATTACATCAATCCGCTGGTCAACGTGCTGTTCGGCATGCTGATCTTTTCGGAGACGCTGCGGATTGCCCAATGGGTCGCGGTGGTCATTGCCACGGTGGGGGTCGCCATCATGGCGTTTGCCTTCGGGCAGGTGCCCTGGGTCGCGCTGGCGCTCTGCTCGTCCTTTGCCTGTTACGGCCTGATCCGGAAGAAGGTCGCCATCGACAGCCGCGCAGGCTTCCTGGTCGAAGTCGTGCTGCTGGCGCCCTTGGCCGCGGGCTGGCTCGTCTGGTTTGCCACCAGCCAGCCGGGTGGACGCTGGATGGGGGAGGGCGGCTGGGACATTGGGCTCCTGATGGCCGCCGGTCCGATCACGGCCATTCCGCTGATCCTCTTCGCACTGGCCGCCAAGCGCCTGAAGCTCTCCACCATCGGCATGATGCAGTATATCGGCCCGACGCTGCAGTTCCTGATCGCGGTGTTCGTGTTCCGGGAAGCCTTCAGCCCAACCCATGCGGTTGCGTTCGGTTTCATCTGGGCGGCGCTGGTCATCTTTACGGCCGACAGTCTGATGGGCGAGGCCAAGGCTCGGCGGCTGGCCCGCGCGGCCCGCCCGGCCTGAGGCACAAAAAAGGCGGCGGCGCCCGAAAGCGCTGCCGCCAAGTCTGTCACATGCTGATGAGAGCCGTGTTCGTTCAACGCACGGGCATGCAATGCGCGTGCCAGCTGGCTCAGACCTTCATCGGCGTGAGGGCGATCCACACCGCAATGCCCGCCAGCAGCGCGGCAAAGACGAGGCGGGCCGCGAGAGACGTGCGCCAGTTCTCCAGCCGCGCGCCCAGAGTCTGTGCCAGAAACACGATGGCGACATGGACCGTTGCGGCAATCGCGAGGTGGATCAATCCCAGAAGGAGACTTTGAACCCAGACCGGCCCGGTAGACGCATCAATGAACTGGCCGATCAACAGGACATAGAAGACCAGCGCCTTGGGGTTCAGCACATTGGCGATGACGCCCCGCCGGAAGCCGCGCTCCGAACCGGCATTGGCGGGCACGGCAGAGCCCCCGTCACGGAAGGCCTCCCAGGCGAGATAGAGCATGAAGGCGACACCAGCCCAGTGCAGGACACTGAACATCGCTGGCGCACCCGCGATCAGGGCGGCGAGGCCGGTGATCGCGGCGAGCAGCTGCAGGCTGAGACCCAGCGTGATTCCGGCGACGGCGGCAAGTCCCGCCTTGCGGCCTTCGCGCATCGTCAGGGCGGCGAGCCATCCCATGTTGGGGCCGGGGGTGAGCTCGACCACCACCATCGCAATCAGGAACCCTGCCCAGTCGATGCCGGCGAGCAGGGTCACAGGCAGCCGGCCACAGCTTCGACCAGCCGCACGGCGCGGGGGTCGCCGACGAGACTGTTCGACTGGCGGTTCATCACATAGGCGCAGGTCAGCCCCCGCGAAGGCGAGGCTATCGCCAGCGAGCCGCCCCAGCCGCAATGGCCGAGCGCGTCCTCGAACGGGCCGAAGGCCTTGAGGTTGTTGTGCATGATCCCCGCGCCGAACCGGGTGACCATCGGCAGCACGAAGTCCGGGCCGTCCGCCCGGGGTGCGGTCAGCGCCTCGAACGTGCCCGGGCGCATCAGGCGCTTGCCGCCGATCAGGCCGACGGACGCATAGGCGTTGTAAAGGG
>JBGSOU010000539.1:0-2357 GCA_041739025.1 Hyphomonas sp. | reverse complement strand
GCATGGGCGGGCAGGGCCGCGGCAAGGGCCAGCGCCGCGACGCCCGCGAGCTTTGCTGCGCGGCGGGCATGTGAGATCGGATTTGAGCATGTCATGGGATGTCTCCGTGGCTGACGAGGGAAAGGGAACGGGCAAGAAGCGGCGCGGTCCGGTAGCCATCGCCCGTGAACTCGATCACGCGGATCGCTTCCTCGATGCGGCGAACGCCGCCAGCGCGGCTCATGAACACGACCGCATCGACAGCTTCTGCAATGAGATCATAAGGCGCGCGCACAGAGGCTTCGCTGACAAGCTGTTCGAGCCGGCTGAGCGCGCCCATGGCAGAATTGGCATGCAAGGTCGTCAGCCCGCCGGGATGCCCGGTGTTCCAGGCTTTGAGGAGATCGAGCGCTTCGGCCCCGCGCACCTCTCCGACAATGATCCGGTCTGGCCGCAGGCGCAGCGTGGAGCGCACAAGATCGCGCAAGGAGACACGGCCCTCCTGCGTGCGCAGGGCGACGAGGTTTGCAGCGCGGCAGGAGAGCTCGCGCGTATCCTCAAGCAGCACGATCCGCTCGCCCTCAAATCCGCCCTCTGCAAGCAGCGCGTTCGCAAAGCTCGTCTTACCCGACGATGTACCGCCGGCAATCACAATGTTGGCGCGCTCGATCACGAGCTTGCGCAGCGCGTCGGCAAGCGCCGCCGACAGCGCGCCCTTGCTGACATAGTCGGCCAGCGTGAACGGCGTGCGGGCAAGCTTGCGGATGGAATAGCAGGGCGAAACCGAGACCGGTGGCAGGATGCCTTCAAATCGCTCGCCGGCTCCCGGAAGCTCTGCCGAAACGATCGGAGCCGCGGCCGAGATGCTGCCGCCCGTTCCGGACGCAACCAGGCGGATAACGCGTTCACGGTCGCTGGCCGGGATCTCGAGGCCAGTATCGAAAACACCGCGGCCGGCTTCCTCGACCCAGACAGAGCCGTCGGGGTTGACCATCACTTCGAGCGTCGCCTCAGCCTCCAGTGCGCGGCGCACGACCGGGCAGAACGCGGTATGCAGCATCGCGCATAGGCGCTGGTCAGTGCTGTCTCTTTCGATCGCATGCATTTTCGCCAAGGCCTCTATTAAACTCACCAGCCTATTGTTCCGGATACGGACACTTTTGAGGAGTTGGAGCGTGGGCCATTTTGTGCAGACCGGGGCTATGCCCGGAATACGGGTGCAAAATGGCTCTCTTGGTAAAAGCGGTTACGTCTTTCCGCGCGTTGACGGATCAGGTGTTAACAGATCAGCGCAGTCCATTAACATCTAAGGTAGCAGAAAAGTAAATCGTTTAAGTAGAACGCCTTTTGCTTGGCATCAGCCGAGGAGGCGATACCGATGAAAACCTTCACACTGGAATCCTCGGGCATGCTGGCCGAGTACGACTATCTCTCGCGGCTCTCCATGGATCGATGGGCCTGGGAATACTTGCGGCGCAATGACGAGTTCCGCCGGGACGCATCCGTGCGCAGCAAGGACGACATTTCCGAGCGCATGGCGCCGTGCGCACCCATCCGTATGCTGAAGGCACGGACGAGCCAGACCCTTGCAGAGCGCTGGGGACTGGTCCTCATGCCGGATCCGAACAAGAACGGGTTCGATGCCGACGTTGTCTGGAACCGCGCCGTATTCCCAGACCAGGTCGAAATCCATTGCAGCCCGCGCGCCGCCGACCAGACTTGCGATATCTGGGAGCGGAGCATGCCGTTCTGCCAGATGACCCATGTAAGCGATCATCAGGGCCGGGAGTTTCTGCTCACGCGCGGCAAGGGCTGTGTTGTGCAGGTGAGATGTACTGGAATGTCGCTGATCGGGTTGGAACCCGTACGCATGAAACTGACGATCTCCGACATCACGGCCTATGAGCGCAAGCTCAAGGTCCAGAAGGCGGCTCTCGAAATCTATGGTTACGGGCAAGATCTGCCGACACCGCTCTGGACCAAGACGACACAGATCTTGCGCGACGGGCTCGTTGCATTGGATGGCATCGCCTGCGGTATGAATCGGCGCGAGATCGCAGAGACAATCTACGGCCGGGAAAAGGTCGGGGCGCAATGGAATGACGACCGGGGTTCAATGAAGGACACGCTCAGGTATCTGGTTCGAAAGGCTGAGGCCCTGAAGGATGGCGGATACCTGATGGAACTTCTCGGCGCGAACGTCGGGCCGCAACGAATTCTGGCCTGAAGAGGCCCATCTTCTTCGCGGTCCGCCCGCGCGGGCGCGCGGGTCTGTCCGGCCTGACGGCCTGCCCGGCGAGGCTCAGTGAGGATCCGGTTGTCTGTCGTCAGGTCTGGGGCTGGGACTCGCCGGCGGACGCGCGCGCCGCGCGCTTCCC
>JBGSOU010000516.1:0-3962 GCA_041739025.1 Hyphomonas sp. | reverse complement strand
GCGTCCTGCCCCGTCGCCTCAAGCACCGTTTCGGGGAATTTCGACGCTGCCGCCGTCGCCAGCACCACCGTCACGGCATCCTTTTTCGGCAGGCGCCGCGCCAGGGCGGTGCCCACCGCCGTGTGCGGACAGATCAACCAGCCGGTCTCCCCGCGGAAGCGGTCCATTTCGGCCAGTGTTTCCGCATTGTTGATGGTTGCCGCCGACAGGCCCGAGCAGCCGAGCCTGGACGAGGCGCCCTCCGGCAAGGCGGCGTCGCCCGATTGTGCGTAGGCGGCATATGTGGCGCGAACGGCGGCCGCGTCGCGGCCGGTGACTTCGTACAGGATCCGTTCGAAATTGGACGGCACGGAAATGTCCATCGCGGGGCTCGGCGTGGCGACGGCAGCCTGCCGGGTCATCCGGCCGGTGTTGAACAGCCGGGCCAGCGCGTCATTCTCGTTGACGGCGCAGACCGCTTCGAAGCCGCCGGTGAGCAGGCCGCACCGTGCGGCCACATAGCCCGCCAGCGCGTCGCCCATATTGCCACTGGGCACGACAAAGCGGATCGGCGCCCCGCGCAGCTGCGCCTGACAGGTGGCGTAGTAGACGGACTGGGCCGCGACCCGCGCCCAATTGATCGAGTTGACGCCCGACAGGCTGACCGTGCGCGCAAAGTCCTTGTCGGCGAACATCTGCTTCACGATCGCCTGCGCATCATCAAAGTCGCGGTCGGTGGCGAGATTGAGAATGTTCTCTGCGCCAGTCGTCGTCATGAACAGACGCTGCACCGGCGAGACGCGGCCCTCGGGATGCAGGATCACGAGGCGCGACTGTTTCGATCCGGCAAAGGCCGCCGCCGCCGCGCCGCCCGTATCGCCGGACGTGGCGCAGACGATGGTCAGCTTCGCGCCGGACCGGGCGAGCAGATAGTCATACAACTTCGCGATGAGCTGCATCGCGACGTCCTTGAACGCCAGCGTCGGGCCATGGTGCAGCTCCATCAGCCAGCTGTCCGGGCCCCATTGGGTGAGCGGGGCCACCGACTGGTGCGCGAACCCGGCATAGGCGTCCGCGCAGATCGTCCGGACATCGCCTGCCGGGATCGCATCCCCCGCGAAGGCCGAGATGATGCGCGCCGCCACAGCGGCATACGTCTCGCCGGGCTGGGCCGGCGCAATCTGCGGCCATTCCTTCGGCACATACAGGCCGCCATCAGGGGCAAGCCCGGCGAGGCAGGCTTCGGCAAAACCGGTTTCCGGCGCATCGCCGCGGGTGGAGATGTATTTCACGGGTTGGGGTTTCCCCTGAAGCGGAGGCGTCCGCGCTGATGATGCAGGGCGAGATACACACCGATCAGCCCGATGGCGAGACCCCACCAGGTGATGGCGTAGCCGAAATGCCGCTCTGGCGGCAGCGGGTCTTCGAGTTCGGGACGCACGAAGGGGTTTTCCACAGGCTCCGGCGCGGCGCCATCGGTGCGCAGGAGGGTCTCCGGCTCGAAGATGCGGGGCATCACCCGGGCGGCGAGCTCCGGCTCCAGCGTGGCCGCCAGAACGGCAGGGTCAAAGGCCTGGAACAGGCCCTTCTCCGGCTGGTCGTCGGACGAGAAGGTGTTGCGGTGCTTGGCGTCATGCCAGATGCCGCGCGCGGAGTAGAACTGCGCTTGCGCGATCACGCCCGGCGCCGGGGCGTCCATGCCGTAATGGATCGTCTGCGCGACATAGGCAGCGGTTTCGCCCATATCGACCAGCACGACATCGCGCCAGGCGGCCTCGCCGCCGGTGAGCGAATAGACCTGCCGCACCGTACCCGGCATGAGCGTGCCCGAAACGGTCGCCCATTCCGGCTCGGCCGCGATCATCATCTTCTTCTCGCCGAACCGGCTCCATTGCCAGTTGCCGAACATGATGAGGATGACGACCGAGGCGGCGGTCAGCAGCGTCAACACCGGATAGGGCTTGAAAATCATGCGTCAGATCCTTGGCGAGAAGAAAAAAGCCCGCCGAAGCTTGTCGCACCGGCGGGCTTTCAAAGGTGCCTGGCGTTTCGGCCTTACTTGCCGGCCTCGAAGACGAGGTAAGGCGTCACATAGACGAACGCAAAGAGGAAGAGCCACACAACGTCCACGAAGTGCCAGTACCAGGCCGCGAATTCAAAGCCGAGATGCTTCTTCGGGGTCATGTTGCCGGCATACATGCGGATCAGGCAGACGGTCAGGAAGATCGTGCCGATGATGACGTGGGCGCCGTGGAAGCCGGTGGCCATGAAGAAGGCCGAGCCATACAGCGTGCCGTCATAGGCAAAGCCGGCATGGCTGTATTCGAGCACTTGCAGCGCACTGAAGCCGAGGCCGAGCAGGATGGTGACGATCAGGCCGAGCTTGGCGCCCTTCATGTCGCCGTGCTGCAGGGCATGGTGGGCCCAGGTGACGGTCGTGCCCGACAGGAGCAGGACCAGCGTGTTCATCAGCGGCAGGTGGAAGGGGTCAAACGTGGTGACATCCGCCGGCGGCCATTGCTTGAAGCGGTTCAGGCCCTCTTCGAACAGCGGGTTCAGCGAATCCCAGGTGCCGCCGGTGCGCGCATCCCAGAAGATCGAGAATTCGAAGAACGACCAGAACCACGCGACGAAGAACATCACTTCCGAGGCGATGAACAGGATCATGCCATAGCGCAGGCCGATCTGGACGACCGGCGTGTGATCGCCCGTGCGGCCTTCCTTGACCACCTGTGCCCACCAGCCGAACATGACCCAGAAGACCATCGCGAAGCCGAGCGCCATGATTTCCCAGCTGCCGGCCGGAAGGCCGAACAGGCCCTTCATGAACGTCACGGCGCCAATCGCCAGAATCACAACAGCCGCCGAGCCGAGAAGCGGCCATGGCGACGGGTTTACGAGGTGGTAATCGTGTTTGACTTCGCCGCCGGACATAAGTGTCAAATCCCCTATGGAATCCCTGATCTTTGGGGCTGTTTAACGTGCGCCCCGGCCACGTTGCAACCGGTTCAGCCGGGTGCTGCTGAATTCGCCGCACCCTGCGCATCCGCCTGGTTGCGGGGTCCTTCATAATTCGAACTGCTGAAGAACGTATAACTGAGCGTGATCGTCTCGAGCTTGCCGGCAATCCGGTCTTCGACCAGATCCGGCGAGATGAAGTAAACCACCGGCAGCTTGCGGGTCTCACCGGGCGCGAAGACGCGCTCGGAGAAGCAGAAACACTCGAGCTTGTTGAAGTATGGACCCGCATAGTGCGGCGTCACGTTATAGCTCGCGATGACGCGCACGTCGTCCTGGGTCGGGTTCGTGACTTCGAAAAAGGCGAGGCCGTGCTGGCCGATCCGGACCGTCTCGGCCGTCTGCAGCGGCCGGAAGATCAGCGGCGCATCGGCCACGTTGGCATCAAACCGCACTTCGATGGTCTGTTCGAGAATCGAGGCGGGTCCCTCGGTGGCGACGCGGGTCGTGCCGCCAAAGCCGGTGACCTGACAGAACGTCTTGTACAGCGGCTCGGACGCGAAGGCGAGGCCGAGCATGCCCAGCACGGCGGCGGTCGAAAGGCTTGCGAGGGCGCGGTTCGACAGGGCCATCACATGCGCGCCGATACGCCGATGCCGGTGGCCAGGCGAATCACCGTGACCGCCATCACCAGTACGACAAAGCTGCCCAGCGCGAGGCCGAGCCAGAGATTGCGGCGCCTGCGCGCCTTCAGGGCGTCTGCATCGAGTTGCAGCACGGGTTCGGGTTTCGGCGCGTCAACCATCTCAGGCCCTCGTCAGCGGAAAGTGAAGCCCGGCCGCATGCTCGGCCATCACCGCGCCGAACAGGGCGAACAGATAGAAGATCGAGAACACGAACGTGGTCTTGGCGAGTTTCATGTCGGCGCCGAGCGGCTCGGCGTCTCCGGCGGTCGAGCGCACGAGGCGGATCGCATAGACGAGGAAAACCGCGCCGAGGCCGAGCGCCACCGCGCCGTACAGCCA
>JBGSOU010000485.1:0-2327 GCA_041739025.1 Hyphomonas sp. | reverse complement strand
GGCGCGGCACGACGCCGGAGGTGACAAACACCGCGCGCGGCGCATCCGACTGGCGCAGCAGCGGGCCGAGCGCGCGGATCAGGTGGGCGTTGGCGGTGAGGTTCACCTGGATGGTTTCCTCCAAACTGCGGGGCCCGCAGGTTTCCAGCGGGCCGAGCGTGCCAAGCAGGCCGGCATTCGCAATGAAGCCGTCGAGCCGCCCGAACTTTTCGGCCAGCACCTTGCCCAGCGTCTCGATGCCCTTGGTGTCTTTCAGGTCCATCGGCACCAGCAGCGCCTCGGAACCGAGGGCGCGGATCTCGTCATCGAGCTTCTCGAGCGCCGCCTTGGAGCGGGCCAGCGCAATCACGAGATCGCCTTGCCGGGCGAGCTCCAGCGCAATGGCGCGGCCGATACCGCGCGAGGCGCCGGTGACGAGGATGAGGCGTTTGGTCTGGGTCATGCGGCTGCGTTTAACGCGCGCGTCAGACGTCGTCCAGAAGCGAGAGCTGACGCTCTTTGTCCGCCTGGTCCTGCTGGTAATCGAGCAGCGGAGTCGGATATTCGCCGGTGAAGCAATGATCCGAGAATTGCGGGATCATGTTGTTGCGCAGCGGCTCGCCGATCGCCTTGTAGAGGCCCGGTACCGACAGGAAACCGAGGCTTTCGACCTCCAGCTCGCGCACCATTTCCTCGTGGGTGTGGATGGCGGCGAAGAGTTCGGACTTGGCGGCCATGTCGATGCCGTAGAAGTCCGGGTTGACGATGGGCGGGCTGGCCGAGCGGAAGTGGATTTCCCGGGCGCCGGCTTCGCGCACCATCTGGACAATCTTCTTGGACGTGTTGCCGCGCACGATGGAATCGTCGACCAGGATCACGCGCTTGCCTTCCAGCACCGCGCGGTTGGGGCTGTGCTTTTTGGAGATCGCGGTCTGCCGTCCGGTCTGGGTCGGCTGGATGAAGGTGCGCCCCACATAGTGGTTGCGGATGATGCCCATCTGGAACGGGATGCCGGAGGCTTCCGAAAAGCCAAGCGCAGCCGGAACGCCGGAGTCCGGCACCGGCACGATCACGTCCGCATCGGCGGGCGTTTCGGCGGCCAGCTGATGGCCCATCCGGCGGCGTACTTCGTATACGGAACGTCCCTGGATGAAGCTGTCGGGCCGGGCGAAGTAGACGTATTCAAAGGCGCAGGGCGACGGCGGGCGCGGCGCAAAGGCGCGGAAGCTCTCGAGGCCTTCCTCGGAGATGACGACCACTTCGCCATTCTCGATCTCGCGCACGAACTCGGCGCCGATGATGTCGAGCGCGCAGGTCTCCGACGCCAGCACATAGCCGGTGCCGAGACGGCCCAGCACCAGCGGGCGCAGGCCGATCGGGTCGCGTGCGCCGATCAGTTTCTTGCCGGTCACGCCGACGAGCGCATAGCCGCCTTCGATCTGGTGCATCGCATCGATCAGGCGTTCGACAAAACGCTTCTTCGCGCTGCGGGCCACGAGGTGGAGGATCACTTCTGTGTCCATCGTGGACTGGAAGATGGCGCCGTCCTTGACGAGTTGCTGGCGCAGGTGGCGCGCGTTCGTGAGGTTGCCGTTATGGGCGACGGCGAAACCGCCGAGCGCCAGATCGGCGAAAATCGGCTGGATATTGCGCAGGATCGGGCGGCCCTGCGTGGAATAGCGGTTGTGTCCGATGGCGGCGAAACCGGGCAGGCGCTGGCGGAGATCCCCGCCGAAATGGTCGCCCACGAGGCCCATGTGGCGTTCGGAGTTGAAGCGCTTGCCATCAAAGCTGACGATGCCGCAGGCTTCCTGTCCCCGGTGCTGGAGCGCATGAAGGCCGAGCGCCGTCAGCAGGCTCGCCTCCTTGTTTCCGAACACGCCGAATACGCCGCACTCTTCGCGTGGCTTGTCGTCATCATTGTCGAAATAGGCCATCGGAAGGTCCGACTCGCTTTGGGGGGCCACTGTCGGATCGGGATATAGTTCGGTTTTTCCCGGGGTGAAAGGGCCGAGGTGTGATCGGACCGGCCCGCCGCACCGGCAAGCGCTCAGAGCATCCGCGCCGGCGTCAGCTTTGGGTGGATGACCATGACGTCGAACAAGGTGTCCGGCGGCACGTTCTGAATGTCCGACACCTGGGGCACAGGGTTCGCCCGCGCGCCGTACCAGTCGAGCCCGATCGGCGTGCTGCGCCAGTCAGCGACCTCAGCGGTCTGGGGCAGCGTCGCGAGATTGAACCAGGCGGTCTGCGCGCTGGCCGAGGCGAGCAGGGCATTGAGCGTATCCGGCCTGGCCTTGCGCGTCAGGGTGACCGTCGCCGCGTCGGCGTCGGAACCGGGGGGCAGC
>JBGSOU010000455.1:0-8540 GCA_041739025.1 Hyphomonas sp. | reverse complement strand
CGGCGCCGGCCCACCCCGAACGGCCCATGATTCAGGCCTCCGGCGCCGCCTTTACGCTCGCCCTGATGATCCAGCTGGCCACGGCAGGCACGTTCGACCTGCTGCGCCGGCGCGGCCTGTTCACGGAAACCGCAATCGTCGTGGGCGCGACCGAAAAGGCCTGCGACCTCATCGCGCGCAACGCGGCTTCGCGCGAACTCGACATCGTGGGCATATTCGATGACCGCCTCAGCCGCGCCCCCGCCTCGATTTCCGGCGTCCCGGTGATCGGCCAGATCGACGACCTGTTGAGCTGGGACCAGCTGCCACATGTCGACCGGATCATCATCAGCGTGTCCAGCGGAGCCCGCGCACGGGTGCGCAGCCTGATCGACCGCCTGCGGATCCTGCCCCAGAAAATCGTGCTGTTGCTGGACATTGATGACTTTGGCAGCGAACGGCAGACCCTTGCCCAGATCGCCCACTCCCCGGCCGCTTACGTCAGCGGCGCGCCGGAAAACCTTGCGCAGGCCGTCGTCAAGCGACTGGCCGACATTGTCTTCAGCCTGGCGATGCTGGTGGCCTTCTCGCCGGTTCTGATCCTGCTTGCGGCCGCGATCCGCCTCGACAGCCCGGGCCCTGTCCTGTTCCGCCAGCGCCGCCACGGCTTCAACAACCGGATCATCCGCGTCTGGAAATTCCGCTCGATGCGCGATGACAAGGCCGCCGAAGACATGATGCGCGCGCAGGCCATCGAAGATGACCCCCGCATCACCCGCGTCGGCCGTTTCATCCGGTCCACCTCGCTGGACGAGTTGCCGCAGCTGATCAACGTGCTGAAGGGCGAAATGTCGATCGTCGGCCCGCGCCCGCATGCGCTCGGCATGACCGCCGAGCAGACCGAGGTGTACGCCATCGTCGGCGACTATGCCCACCGCCACCGGGTCAAACCCGGCATCACCGGCTGGGCGCAGATCAACGGCTCGCGCGGGCCGGTGCATACGAAGGCCGAAGTGCGCGAACGCATCCGGCTGGATCTGGAGTACGTCAACCGCCGGTCATTCTGGCTTGATGTCTACATCATGCTGATGACGGCCCCCTGCCTGCTTGGCGACCGGAACCGGGCGCGATAGGACACGGTGATGATCCCGCAGGTCCCCTCCTCCGCCGCGCAACTGGCGATCTGCATTCCCGCCTATCGGGATGACGCAAGCGCCCTGATCCGGGCCCTGAGCGTTCTTCCGGAAGCCGCCGGCTGCGCGCTGCTTCTCTATGATGACGGCTCGGACGATCCCGGCCTCGTGCGCAACCATCGCAGCGCAATGGATCTTTACCCCGGCCCCTCCGTCTTGCACGTGGCCCAGGAGAACCGCGGGCGCAGCTTTGCGCGCAACTGGCTCGTCACCCATGCGCCGGCAAACTGGATCCTGCTGATTGACGCGGACATGCTGCCCGACCATCCGGACTTCCTCGCCAGCTATATTGCGGCGGCGGCGGGTGCGGCCGGTCCGGCGCTGATCGCCGGCGGCTTCTCGCTCGATCAGGTCGTCCCCGGCGCCCACAACCGCCTGCACTTTGCCCAGGCCGCCGCCTCCGATTGCGTCAGCGCAGAGAACCGCCGCAAGGACCCGGGCCGCTACGTCTTCAGCTCCAACATCCTCGTCCACCGCGACGTGTTGACGGCCGTGCCGTTTGACGAAGGTTTCTCGGGCTGGGGTTGGGAAGACGTGGATTGGGGACTGCGTGTCGTGGACACCTTCCCGGTCATCCACATTACAAATACGGCCAGCCATCTCGGGCTGGAGCCGGACCAGCGTCTGCTCGACAAGTTCGGCCGTTCCGGCCCCAATTTCGCCCGCCTGGTCAAGCGCCACCCGAAAGCCGCGATGCGGATGCCGCTGCTCGCGGCGGCGCGCCGTGTCAAAGGCGTGCCCTTGCTTGCGCCCCTTGCCCGCGCCATCGCAAGCGCCCGGTTCCTGCCGCTCCGGCTTCGCGTCCTCGCGCTGAAAACCTACCGCGCCGCCGCCTACGCGCCCTATGTTGAACCGGCATGATGTCCGACATGTTCACCGGAGGATACACGCCGGATCGAAGTTATCCGGCGCGGTTCAAGCGGCGGCTGACGCAATGGCGGGTCGCTGCGCCCTTGCCGCGCTCGCCGAAGCGTCCGATCATCACGTTCACCTTCGATGACTTTCCCAAATCGGCCGCGACGAACGGAGCAGCCATCATGGAAGCGGCCGGCGCGCGTGCCACCTACTACGCCGCCAGCGGCCTGTCCGGCCGCTCCATGCTGATCGGGGATCTGTTCGGGCCGGCCGACCTGCGCCGCCTCGAGGCCGCAGGACACGAAATCGGCAGTCATACGCAAAGCCATCAGGATTGCGCGCGCACGCCGCTTGCCGACAGCCTCGCCGATATCGAGCTTTGCGATCTCGACCTCATGCAGATGGGCCTGACCCGGCCCGCAGACCAATTCGCGTATCCATTCGGGGAAACCACGGTTGCGCTGAAACGCGCAATGGCGGGCCGCTATACCTGCGCGCGCGGAATCCTGCCCGGCATCAATCGCAAGGGAAGCGACCGGGCCCAGCTGCGCTCGGTCGAACTCGGCGACGATCCGGCCCGGGTGACCCGGGCCCTGATGTCGATCAAGCAGGCCGTGAAATCACCCGGCTGGCTCATCTTCTTCACGCATGACGTGCGCCGGTCACCCTCGCCTTATGGCGTGTCGCCCGAAGTGTTCCAGAGGATCGTCAAGGCCGCGCGCGCCAGCGGCGCCGATATCCTCACCATGGGCGCTGCCTATGCCGCCCTGCTGGAGCCGCGCCCATGACGCCGCCCGTCACGGTCGTGATTCCGACCTTCAGGCGCCCGGAGGGGCTTGCCCGGGCCGTGGAGAGCGTACTTCTGCAGGCAGGCTGCCCGCCGTTTGACTTGCTGATCGTCGACAATGATCCCGACGGCAGCGCCACAAGCGCCGTGGACGG
Organism: Hyphomonas sp.; assembly: GCA_041739025.1. GTDB lineage: Bacteria > Pseudomonadota > Alphaproteobacteria > Caulobacterales > Hyphomonadaceae > Hyphomonas. Next base: position 5,571 of record JBGSOU010000455.1, on the reverse strand, counting down.
TTTCAGGGACCGGCTCCCCCCCGGCGTCACGCTGAACTATCTCCACGAACCCGCAGCCGGCGTCGCCAACGCACGCAACGCTGCGGTCAATACAGTCCGCACACGGCTGATTGCATTCCTCGACGATGACCAGACCGCCTGCACCGAGTGGCTCGCCGCCTTGCTGCAGTGTCATGCGCGCTTTCCCGCCGCCGTAACCTTCGGTCCGGTGCGCACTGTCCTGCCGCCTGGCGGAAGCGCGCATGATGCCTACCTGAAGGCATTCTTCAGCCGCCCCGAGCAAGGGGCGACCGGGTTCACGCCGAAATCCTTCGGATGCGGCAATTCACTGATCGATCTGGACGCGATCCCCGCCGGCCGGCCAGTGTTTGATGCGCGCACGAATGAAACCGGCGGCGAAGACGACCTCCTCTTTGGCCGCGTGCGCAAGGCCGGCGGCAAGTTCGCCTGGTGCGCGGAAGCGGTGACCCTGGAACATGTTCCCGTCGCGCGTGCCCGTCTCGGCTACACGCTGAAGCGGGCCCTCGCCTATGGCCAGGGGCCAATCACCCTCGCCCGCCGCCAGACACCAACCGACTGGCCTGCCGTCATCTTCTGGATGTGCGTCGGGGCCTACAAGGTGGTCACCAACGGCGCGCTGTACATCTGGGGCTGGCTGACCCGCAATCCCGACCGGGCCTGGCACATCGACCGTGCCGCGCGGGGCTTCGGGAAACTGATCTGGTGGGTCTCGTTCCGCTTCTACGGCGCGTCGCGCCTCTAGCCGATTCCTTCGAACCGGCCCGCCAGACGCGCATCATCCTGCAGCCGGTTCATGACGACGCCGATCACGCGTCCACCATGCGCCTCGACATCCTGGCGCAGCGCCGCGGCGTCTGCTGCCGATGTCTCGTCCGCGCGCACCACCAGAACCACGCCGTCCGCCTGCGCCACAAAGGCGAGCCCGGCACGTGTATGGTCGGTTGCCGGCGCGTCCACAACGATCCAGTCCGCCGCCGCCCGCAAGGCAGACCACCAGCCCGGTGCACTGCGCAATTGAACCTTCTGGCCCGGCGCGAGGCGATCACTGCGAAACCGTGTCACCAGCAACCGCAAGCCGTCGATCTGATGTGCGTTGAGCAGCTTGCCGTACGCGGCATCGGTTTCGTGCCCGGCAACCGTGTAGATCTGCTCGGTGCCGAGTGATGCATCCAGGGCATGTCCCGGCCGGCCCGCATCCTTGATGATGCCTTGGGCAAAGGCCGTATACTGAGCATTCTTGCGAATATCCAGATCGACCAGCCAGGCTGTCCTTGCCGACCGGCTCGCAGCGATCAACGCAAATGAGGCCGCCACGCTGCTCGTACCTTCGCCCGGATGCGCCGACAGGAACAGGATCACCCGTCCGCCCTTCGGCGAACTCATCTGCGAAGCCAGCCGCCAGAGGCTCGCAAGGTCTTGTCTCAGGTCACGCATCATTCAAGCCCGCCTGATCCTTCAGTATTTCTGGACAGTCGCAAGCACCGGCACGCCCAGCGTGCGCTCAACCGCACCCGGCGTGGCAAAGCCGCTGCGCGTCAAGGCCCGCATCAGGCCAGCCATCAGCGCCGTGAAGCCGGCAAACAGCAGCGCCAGGACGGCGGCGGGCATCTTCAGGCTCTCGCCCTTGATCGGAGGGGTGGCCGACTCCAGCAGGCGGATGTTGTTGACGCTGCGCTGGCTGAGTTCAGTGCGCGCCCGCTCTTCCACTTCCCGCTCGGCAAAGGCGCGTACGGACTGCTCGGCCACTTCGCGGCTCCGCTCCAGTTCCGCAAGGTTCGGCTCCAGTTCGACGAGCCGGCGCTGGCGCACTTCAAAGCCCGAGATCTGCGACTTGAGCTCGGCTTCCTGCCCCCGCAATGCCTGTACTTCGGACTCCAGCCTCGCAATCGACGCTTCGATCTGCTGGTAGAGCGGGTTCGGCCCGCGCCGCACGACGCCGCCAGGGCCTGGCCGCGATTCCAGATACGCCTCCGCCTGCTCGATCCGCTTGTCGAGTTCCAGGATCACCCGCGAGTCGACGCGGTAGCGCGCCAGTTTTTCTTCCCGCTCCAGCTTCAGGGCCAGCAGCGTCTGCTCGCTCGAATCGTCGATGTAGAGATCCTGCTCCGGCGTGATGCTTTCGATCTGCCGGCGATAGTTGGCCAGCTGCGCCTCGGACTGGCGAAGGCGCGACTGGGTTTGCAGAAGCTCTCCGCTGGCGGACTGGTAAAGCTGGCGCAACGTGTCGCGTTCCGCCGCCAGATCGGTGAGATTGTTCTTGAGCAGATACGCACGGATCTGCTGGTCGGCCAGGGCCAGGTCCTTCTCGAACCGCACCCGCTGTTCCCCGAAACTCGCGGTGCGATTGTCGGTGAACACGTCCGTCCGGTATTTCAGGTAGGCCTCGACGATCGCATTCAGCATTTCCGCCGACATGGCCGAACTCTCATGCTTGAAATGCGCGAAGATCACGAGGTTCTTGGGTGTGCCGCCCGCCGTCAGGTTCTCGCCGATCGCCGCGATGCCCAGCCGCTCGCACGCTTCCGGCTTGCAGCTCTTCGCCAGCTTCGGATAGGCCCGCGCCAGGGTCACCTTGTGCAGCGCCGCCTGGGCCACGACCGGGCTGCGCAGCAGCTCTAGTTCGGACTGGACCAGCGATTCGATTTCCGGCGAAACCGGCGTGGTCCGGTCGTCGCGCCCGACCGCGGGCCGGTACATGTACTCGTCGCCCAGCGACACCATCAGCCGGGATGTCGAGGTATAGGTCCGGGGCAAGGTCGCCGCCGCCAGAACGCCCAGCAGGAACAGCGGCAGGAACACGGCGATCATCAGCCATTTGGCCCGCCAGAGATGGACCGCGATATCCAGCCCGCTCAGCCGCGGCCGCACGAATGCGCCCTGCCGCGCAGCCGGCGCAGATCCCGTAGTGTCGTCGCCGGAATGCGGCATGGATTGTCCTGACTCAGTCTCGTCGATGTTGAGGATTCGCATGTGCCATTTGATATTTCCTTAATCATTAACGCCGATGCCTGAGCACACGCAGAAATTGCCGCCAAGTTGATGCGAGAAAGCCTAGGCCCATGAGCGCCCGCCCCCACGCGATCCTCAAACTCACCGCCAGCATGGCCGCCCTGGGCCTGGCTGGCTGCGCGTCCGCGCCCGCCGCATCTACAACAAGCCTCACGCCCGAACCCTGGGCACTCGCAAACCTCGCCGACGCCCCCTATCTCCTCGCCCCCGGCGACAAGATCGAAGTGATCGTCCACACGGCACCCGAACTGTCCCGCGAACTGGTTGTCGCGCCGGATGGCCGCATCCGCATGCCGCTTGCCGAGCCCTTGATGGTCATGGCCCGCACACCGGACGAAGTCGCCGCCGCCTTGCGCGACGCGCTGTCCAGCGAACTGCGTGACCCGGACCTGGACGTCGTGGCCACCGAATTTGCCTCCCAGAAGGTCTTCGTCGGCGGCGAAGTGCGCGAACCCGGCATGTTTGACCTTCCCGGCCAGATCGATCCCTTCCAGGCCATCGTCATGGCGGGCGGCCTGACGCGCGATGCGAAGGCCAAAGACGTGCTGCTCATCCGCCGCCTTCCGGGCGGCGAGGTCACCTCCACGCGCGTCGATGTGCGCGCGGGCCTGCGCGACCCGGCGCTCGCCACCTGGCTGCCACTGCGCCGGTTCGATGTCGTCTATGTGCCCCGCACCGGCATTTCCGAACAGAACCAGTTCGTGCAGCAGTACGTGCGCGACGCCCTGCCCGTTCAGTTCTCGCTGTTCTATGACGTGAGCGGCAACAATCGTTGATAGTGTCGCGGGGCTGACTTGGCCCCTTTCTGGTGCGGCAGGCTTCTGGCAAACTGCCGCCATGACCCAATACTTCGAACCGATCCCCTATTCGCTCTGGCACTCGGACAAGGCTGCGTTTGCGGCCGCACTCGGCCGCTCCTTCCGTGAGACGGGTTTTGCCGTCATCACCGGCCATCCGGTCTCCCAGAAAACCATCGACGACAACCTGGCGGTGACCAAGGCCTTCTTCGCGCTTCCGGCAGACGCCAAGGAAAAATACCATGACGCCCCCGGCGGACGCCAGCGCGGCTACACGCCGTTCGGCACGGAGAACGCCAAGGGTCAGCCGCAGGCCGACCTGAAAGAATTCTGGCATACTGGCCGCACCCTGCCGGAAGGATCCGCCTATCGCGCCACGATGAAGGAGACGCCGGCCGTCGCGGAAGTTGCCGATTTCGACCGCGCGACCCACGCGCTCTATGAATCGCTGGACGTCTTCGGCGCCGACATCCTGAAGGGCGTCGCCCTGCATCTCGGCCTGCCGGAAACCTGGTTTGGCGACAAGGTGAACTTTGGCAACTCGATCCTCCGCCTGCTGCATTATCCGCCGCAGATGGATCCGCCGCCAGAAGGCTCCGTCCGCGCCGGCGCGCATGAAGACATCAACGTGATCACCCTGCTCCTCGGGGCCGAGGAAGCCGGCCTCGAAGTCAAGCATCGCTCCGGCCAATGGCTGGCGGTCAACCCGCCCCCCGGCGCCCTCGTGATCAATTGCGGCGACATGCTGCAGCGCTATACCGGAGGGGTTCTGCCCTCGACCACGCACCGCGTCGTCAATCCGTCCCCGGAGCGTTCGAAATTCCCGCGCTACTCCACGCCGTTCTTCCTGCACTTCAACCAGGACTTCCTGATAGAAGCGCTGCCGGGTTGCCTCGCCGAAGGCGGCAAGGCCGAAGCGCCGATCACGGCGCAGGACTTCCTGATGGAACGCCTGCGCGACATCGGCCTCGTGAAGGCCTAGCCCTCTTAAAGCCCTTCTCCCTCGGGAGAGGGGTTGGGGTGAGGGGGAGCGACCGCCGAGGCGAAACACTCCACCGACGGCGGATCACCCCTAAATCCCGAGCACCGCAGTCACATTCGCCATCACATGATCCGCGCTCATGGCCATCTACGCATCAATCCGAAGAACGCGCCAACCGAGCTCCCGAAGATACGTTTCACGTTCAGCGTCCCTCGCTTGCACCCCCGCTGATGAATGCACGCCGCCATCAATCTCGATCACCAGCATGGCTTTCTGAATCGCAAAATCCGCAATGTAGGGACCGATCGGGTGTTGCCGCCGGACAGGATATCCGAACGCCCTCAGCTTACGGAGCGCTTGCCACGCGACATCTTCCGGCACGTTTCCGTCCTGACGGAGTTTTCGGGCACGGTAAATGATGGGTCGCTGGGACATGGGTGAATGTTATCGGCTCTCGCGTGCGTGGAAAAGCTGCTCCCCCTCACCCCACCCCCTCTCCCAAGGGAGAGGGGCTCAAAGGGCCTACCCCCCGAAAAACCTCCGAAGCTCGCCCACGCTTTCGAACAGATGGTCCGGCCCCGCCGTCTCAAGCGCCGGCCTCATGCCGAAGCCCCACAGCACGGCCGCCGTCTTCAGGCCCACGGCCCGGGCGGCTTCAATGTCGCGGATTTCGTCGCCCACGGACAAGGCGCGGTCCGGCGCAGCGCGCGTCTCGCGCAGCACGTCGCGGAAATGCTTGGCCTTGCCGAACATGCCCGCGCC
>JBGSOU010000451.1:0-13199 GCA_041739025.1 Hyphomonas sp. | reverse complement strand
CAGGACCTGCGCCCGCCGTCCTGGCAGGCCGGCCAGTTCCATCTCTATTCCAGCCGGCCGCGCGCGTCCGGCCCCTCGCGCTATGTCGCCGAGGCCGACTACCCCCTGACGGGCTTCATCTCGCCTGGAGAAATGTATTGATCGTCAGGCGCCCGGTGCGCGCATCGGCCGGCAGGGGGTGACCCTCGGGCACCAGACCGGCATGCAGCGTCCAGCCGCGATAGACCACCAGCCGGTTGAACGCCGCCTTTACCCGGTAGGTCTGCTCGAACAACGGCGTGTCGCCCTGGATATACGCCGCAGGCGGCGGCCCGCGGCGCGCGATTTCATCGTTCAGATGCAGCCCATAATCTTCCATCCGCGAGGCACTGACCGTCTCGAACCCGGTCGAACGGTGACGGTAGAACGCCGTGCCGCCGCCCTCGGGCCCGCATAGGTAATGCAGCACCGCCAGGCGGCCCGGATCGGTAGAGTCGAAGTGCGGCAAGCGCTGCAACGGCTGAAGGCCCGCCGCCGGCGTGGTCACCAGCGAAAAGTTGCACTCGACCAGATTCGCCCCGTCCTGCAGCCCGAAAACGTCGGCTAGCAGGCGCTGCAACAGGTCCATCCGTTCGGACAGGTATTGCGCGGCCAGCGGCGCGCGCACGCCCGGGTAGTGCGGACCAAGCGGACGGTAGGTTTCGCGGGCGGCCTGCTCGACCAGCGCGCCAGGATCGGAGCTGAACCCGTCAATGATCAGGATCGGCTCGCGCTCATGCCCGATGCGGCCGATCGTGGGTGATGGCGCAATCATCGGCACGCGTGGCAGCCCCCTAGCCTGTCGGCGCGCATCCGGTGCGCCCTCCCCTGACCTGCCAAGCATCCAACGGGCGCCGGAGCGGATCAACCGGCAATCTCAGTTTGACCTGCTCGCGGCCTTATTGCCAACATAGTATGACGGCTCCCTGACGCTCAGTCCTTGCCCGATCTGGCTTGCCGGAACCCCTTTCCGGCGCGCCCCACACCGTCCCTTCCCGCAAGGACGTTGCATCAAAGGAGCTCTCCAATGCAGAAACTCACAACCCTTGGCCTTGCCGCGTTTGGCGCCCTCGCTCTCGCCGCTTGCGGCCCGGGCAACAGCGCTGAAAAGCAGGGCGAGAAAATGGACTCGGCCATTGAGGAAGCCACGACTGGCGAGATCGACCACAGCGACGGCGCGCTCGAAAACGCCGGCGAAGCCATCGACGAAGTCACCGGCAATGAAAACGACGATCCGGTCGACGCCGTCGGCGATGCCGTCGAAGAAGCCACCGAAGACACCCCGGAATAACCCCGCCATCCACCAACCCCGGCCCCCCGGCGATACGCCCGAACCCGGGGTTGGTGCTCTGGCCGGACTCGAACATTGTGCTCAATACGTTGATCTATATCGATAATACTTCAACTGCATGTTGGCATACCAACAAATATACCAACACTTTTGCTCTTCGTGGCCTATATGATGCCCGAGTTATCATGGACACGGCACACTAGCCGGTTGAACCTAACTGAGCGCAGCGACGTCCTCAATATCTCCCCGTAGGGCCTAAGATCGCCGGTCAATCCATGGTCACGGCTACAAACAGTAATGTGAGGTTGGTAGTGGTGCGATCCGAATGCGCTGCGTCTCGGGCCGCTTGGGCTTCGACCAGAAAGCACTTCTGGCGTTTCGAGTGCCAGAAACTGCGAGCGACACTGTTGTATTTCTGAGTACGCGGCGCTCGCCCGCCGGATCCTCAACGCAAGAGGTCGCGAAGCAGGATCCAATTCAGGTCGAGGGTTTTCTCCACCTGGAGCGACTGCCATGAAGCGAAGGTCATTGGATTGCACTTCAATACGCACATGTTTGCTGAACGGCTCAAGGCCTTCCAACCTTCTCCGCGACTCATAGACGGTCAGATGAAGATTCGGCTTAACAGCGTGATCAGGCACACCTAGTTTTCCGACCAATACTCGCCTCAGTTCGCGGGCGCTTTCGGCCGACAAATACAGAATGCCAAAGACCCGATGCCTGTGCTTCGGCTCTCTATAGCTGCGCTGCATTCAAAAACTCACTTTTGCGGCGACCCAAGTACACTCCTACCTTCTTTAATCCCGATACAAATACCGCTGCAACTGCTTGAACGCGCCGCGAATGCCGCCGAGTTCTCCGAGCTTCGTCTTCGCGTCGGAAATCGAGCCATATCGCACCTGCAGGAAGCTCGTCAGCTTGTCATACGCAAGCTCGGCCGCGCCCTCGCGTTCATAGGCTGACAGCACCTCGCGCAGGAACTCCCGCATTTCAGCTTCATAGCCGGAAAGCCCCTCTCCCCTCGCCGTGTCGGCGCGTTGATGGCGCGTCTTTGGATCGAGCGAGAAGCGGACATAGGCGAGCACATCGAACACGTCGCTATCCTTGGCGTCGATCAGCGCCTGCATATCGTCCAGCCGGTCAGGCCCATACCCTCGCTCTTCGAGCGCCGTAAGCAGCACCGCGCGCAATTCCGGATCGCTCCACTTGGCGCGCAGCTCGTCTTCGCCTGAAATCAAATGCTTCAGGTCGCCGAACATACGCTCCAGGAACTCCTTCGCGCCGATGGGCTTCCCATCGAACCAGTAGGACGTTGACGCCATATACTGGATCTTCCTGTCCCGGCCATCGCCGAGCTGGATCACGATCTTCTCGCGCTTCGGCTTCGGCTTGTCCTCGTCCTCGTCCTCGTGATCGAAGTCCTCTCCCTCTTCCTCCGAACCCTTCCCCTTCGGCGGCTTCCCTTTCGGCTCCGGTGGATCGAGCGGCTCGCCGTCCCATTCGGGATCGTTGAAGTGCTCATAGGCCTTCACGAAATCATAGATCGTGAAGAAGTCCTTCCCTTCAAACGTCCGTGTACCGCGCCCGATGATCTGCTTAAACTCGATCATCGACTTGATCGGCCGCATCAGCACAATGTTGCGAACATTGCGCGCGTCCACGCCGGTCGAAAGCTTTTGCGATGTCGTCAGGATAGCCGGGATGGTCTTCTCGTTATCCTGGAAGGTGCGCAGGAACTCTTCGCCGATCTCGCCATCCTCGGCCGTCACGCGCACGCAATAGTTCGGATCGGGAACGGTCTTGATCTGGTTGATATAGTCGCGCACCCGCGCCGCGTGCGCCTGCGTCGCGCAGAAAACCAGCGTCTTCTGCTTCGGCACGATCTGGCGCATGAACTCGGCCACCCGGCTCTTCTCGCGCGCCTCGATCACCAGCTTCGTGTTGAAGTCCGCTTCCGTGTACTTGCGGTCTTCCTCGATCTCGCCGCTGATGAGCGTATCGCCCGGCGAGAAGACATACTCGTCAATCGTGCTCGCCATCTGGCGCACCTTGAACGGCGTCAGGAAGCCGTCCTCGATGCCCTCTTTCAGCGCGTAGGTGTAAACCGGCTCCCCGAAATAGCGGTAAGTGTCTGCATTCGTCCGCCGCTTCGGCGTCGCCGTCAGGCCGAGCTGCACGGCAGGCGCGAAGTATTCGAGGATTGCCCGCCAGGTGCTTTCGTCATTGGCGCCGCCCCGGTGGCATTCATCAATCACGATGAAGTCGAAGAAATCGGGCGCATACTGAAGATAGTTCGGTGGGCCGTTCGTCACCAGCCCGCTCTCGTCCTCATCATCCGCGCCACTCGTCATCATCGTCTGGAAGATCGAGAAGAACACGCTGGCATTCTTCGGCATGCCGCCGCGCTTGCGGATTTCCTTCGGGCTGACGCGGCACAGCGCATCTGCTTCAAAAGCAGAGAACGCATTGTAGGCCTGATCGGCGAGGATATTGCGATCCGCGAGGAACAGAACGCGCGGGCGGCGCACCGGCTCACCGGATAGGTTCCAGCTCGACTGGAACAGCTTCCACGCAATCTGGAAGGCGATGCTCGTCTTGCCCGTGCCCGTGGCGAGCGTCAGCAGGATGCGCTTGTCGCCCTTGGCGATGGCTTCCAGCACGGCTGTGATCGCATTGTGCTGGTAATAGCGTGGATCCCATTTGCCGCCGCCCGTTTCGAACGGCACGGCGCCGAACCGGTCGCGCCAGATATTTGCCTCGGCGAAGCAGCGCGCCCAGAGTTCATCCGGCGTCGGAAAGGGCGGCGCGATGTCCCGCTCCCGCCCCGTCACCATGTCGATTTCGTACCAGCCGATGCCGTTCGAGGCAAAGGCGAAGCGCGCCTTCAACCGTGTAGAATAGTCCTTGGCCTGGCCAACGCCGGACGTATGCCCTAGCCCCGCGCGCTTGGCCTCCAACGTGGCGAGCTTTTGCCCGCGATATTCGAACACATAATCCGCCGTCACCGGATTGAGCCGCCGCCCTCCCCCGGCAATCCGCCCGGGGCAAACATACTCCCGACGCACGCGCGCGCCCGGCGTGCTCATCCAGCCTGCCGCATGCAGCACCGGATCGATCCGCTCGGCGCGGGTTTCGGCTTCGGTCTCTTCCGTCACGCGGCGGGCCAGTCCTTAAGGCTGAGGCTCGGCGCGCCGTCCTGGCATTTGGGGCATTTGCGCTGGAAGAAGTCGGAGCCGTTGGCGCCATAGCGGCGGCCGCAGAGTGCACCGCCTGCGTCCCGCCGGGCGCAGACGAGCACCCAGATGTATTGCAGATGATCATTACCCGGAAGGTTTGTCCGGGCGATCAGGATCTGATCGTTGCGATTGATGTCACCGGGAACGCGCTGGGACGTCATCATGGCGTCAGGCGAACTCCCGGACGGTGAGTTCTCCGGCTAAGGCTTTTTGCAGGAGGGACTGGCGGAGCTGCTCCACATCTCGAATTTTATGAGAGTAGAGTTTCTCAAGCTGAATAAAGTCATTCTCAGCCCGCTCAAGTTGATTGATCAGTATTGCCTGTTGCTGTCTTGGCGGAACATTTATTGCAATCTTCCGAACGTCTCGAATGTTAATCTGCATGAGTGCCGCGCCATAGGTGCCCGCTCGAATCTGGGTTTGGACAGGCAACGACCGCAGCATGAAATATCCCAATCGCTGATCAACGATGTCTGCCTTGAATCGTATCGGCACTATTCCACGCGTCACATTGGCGCCTCGCAGTTCGGGCGCTGCCATTGATACAACTCCGGTAGTACCGCGAACACAGAGCAGCAAATCGCCGCCCTTGAGTTCTGTTCGCGCGTATCCTGACGCGCGCGCTGGATCGATCCTTTTCAATCCATTGAGCGAAATGGTGCGGTGTCCCAGATCGGTCGGCCGAACGATTGGCAAACCCGACGCCACTTCGTCGCCGGGCTGCACGATGCCATACGAAAGCGAACAGTCCGGATCCACAAGCGCTTCCAGTTGATATGATTTCCAACCATGCCTGCCTTCTGAAAAGACTGCACCGGAGTAGCTTTCAAACAATTCCCGCGCGCTTTGCAGGTTTGCTTCGGCGTTGGCGCGGGCGCGGGAGAGGCCCTCGAAGGCCTCGTCCAGAATCGCAACAATCCGCCGCTGCTCTTCGAGCGGTGGGAGGGGAACTGGCAGCGCCTTGTAAGCGTTGAAATCCAGATTGCGTATGCCCGTCGAATTGGATTGAATCTTTTCCGTGACGCCGCTTTCATACCACCAGTTCAGCACAAGGTGCAGAAATCGGAAGTGTAGTTGCTTTGGGTTGTTGATCCGAATGTTACTGGTGAAATTGCTGAAAGAGTAATCATCCGCATCCAGCTCAAAGCAAACTGCGCGCCCTACAGGTTGCTTTGGTCCGCCACCCGAACGCTCCAGCACAATATCACCAAACTGCAACCGCCTACTTTCGAGCTGCTTTTCTTCAACCTGAATTTCGGCAATGTCGTCTAGTGAAAGCTCGCCATAACGCCGAATGTTCGTGTTCCGAATAACCTTAGCGGTTCGGAGCGGGCCTTTCTTTCCAATCCACAGTCCACTTCTGAAGGAAGCTAGATCCTCTAGTTTTGCAGTCCGCCATCCCGCCTTCACAGCATCCCCCGAATGCTCTCAAGAATACCTGCCGTCTCCGCATCGCGCGCCATCATGTCTTCGATGATTTCTTCCGGGCTGCGCAGTGGCGCGGCTTCCGGTGCGTTCGGATTCTTTACCGAGAGGTCAAACGTAGCCTCATCCAGCGCGGCACGTTTGACGCTCCAGCTTTTCGGGCCTTTGCCGCGCTTCGCCTGAAGCTTCACAAACTCGGCAAGGTCATTGTCATTGAGCGGATTGGTCTTGCCCATGTTGCGGCCGGGGTCGAGCTGGTAGTACCAGACCTCCCGCGTCGGCGCGCCCTTCTCGAAGAACAGCACAACGGTTTTCACGCCCGCCCCCTGGAAGGTGCCGGACGGGCAATCGAGCACTGTGTGCAAGTTGCACGTCTCCAGAAGCTCCCGGCGCAGGGCAATGCTGGCATTATCCACGTTGCTGAGAAAGGTATTCTTAATCACGATGGCTGCGCGACCGCCTGCCTTCAGCTTACGGATGAAGTGCTGCAGGAATAGGTAAGCTGTCTCGCCGGAACGGATCGGGAAGTTCTGCTGCACTTCCGGCCGCTCGCCGCTGCCGAATGGGGGGTTCGCCAGCACGATGTCGTGGCGGTCCTTTTCCTGAATATCCATCACGTTCTCGTTCAGTGAGTTCGTGTGCAGGATGTTCGGCGCCTCGATGCCGTGCAGCACCATGTTCATGATGCCGATCACATAGGCGAGGGATTTCTTCTCCTGGCCATAGAAGGTGCGCTTCTGCAGCGTCTCGTAAGCACTGGCGCCGATGCCGGGCGCGTTCATGTAGGCGAAGGCCTCGCAGAGGAAGCCCGCCGAGCCGACGGCGCCGTCATAGATCGTCTCGCCGATCTTGGGCTGGATCACCTCGATCATCGCGCGGATCAGCGGTCGCGGCGTGTAATACTCCCCGCCATTGCGGCCGGCATTGCCCATCCGCTTGATGCGGCTTTCATATAGGTCTGACAGCTCATGCTTCTCGGCCTGGCTGTTGAAGCGCAGGCCATCAATGATTTCGAGCACATCGCGCAACACATAGCCGGAGCGGAAGCGGCTGATCACTTCGGTGAAAATCTCGCCGATCTTGTATTCGATGGTGCCCGGCGAAGTTGCCGTTTCCCGGAAACCGGCAAGGTAGGGAAACAGCTTGTCGTTGACGAATTTCACAAGGTCATCGCCGGTCAGCCCCTTGTTGTGATCGGACTTGCCGTCCGCCCCCTTTGGCGCCGCCCAGGCCTTCCAGCGAAACTCCGGCGCGAGGATCGGCGTGTACTTGCGCCCCTCCAGCTCCGCGATGTCGGCGCGCTGCGCCTCAAGGTCATCGAGGTATTTGAGGAAGAGGATCCAGCTTGTCTGCTCGGCATAATCCAGCTCGGAGGAGACGCCCTGCTCCGTGCGCAAGGCCCGGTCGATATTATTGAACGCGGTTTCGAACATGCTCGGACTTTGTCATCCCTGATTGAACCGCCGCATACAACGGGAAGCCGCCCAACTTGGCAAGGCAAAGCACGAATAGCGGGCTGCAAGCCTAGGCGCCCGCCTTGCGCTGGACGTGATCGAGCACCCACTTGATCACCTCCTGCGGGGGCTCTCCTTCCGGCACGAGGCCGCCAGGGGGCCTGCGCGGCTTCCGGATCAGCTCAGCCTGCCGGTGCGCCGGGATGGTGCCATAGCTTGTCAGGGTCACCATCATGTCGTCATGACCGAGATTCTGGCTCCAGGCCTTCAGCTCTTCTGCGGTCCCGCATTCCTTTTGCCCCAGGATAGCAAGCGTCTTCCTGAAGGAATGCGGGTTACAATAGGGCAGCCCCGCCGCCTGGAAGGCATCCTTGAATATCTGCCGGATCTTGCCCGCATCCGCCCAGGGCGTCCGGCGGAAGCCAACGGCTGAGAAGCTCCCCTTCTCGTCCGTTCCCATTTCGACCGGCGGAAAGAGCGGGTCCGTTTCGCCGAACAGGCATTCGGTTCGCAGGTAAGCCACCCATTCCCGCAATATCGCGTCGAAATCGCTGCCCAGATTGAACAGCCAGCTTTCAATGGTCTTGCCGTTCTTGGTGCGCACGGTGCGCGCATCCTGGAACACCCGCCGAGTATCAAGATCGACATGGCCCAGCCGGAGGGACGCAATGGCATCATCCCGCGCGCCCGAAAGCAACGCAAAGGCAATGATGGCCCGGTCGCGCTTTTGAACCGGCGTGTCATTCGGCATGACGGCAAGCACCTTGCGTACCTGCTCGATGGTCGGGATCGGCCGGTCGCGCGGCGCCGAAGCGCGGCGCATCTCCAGCCCGGACGGGTTGAAGTACTCGGCGTCCGAATAGGACAGGCTGCGGCGGTAGCCCGGCTGCCCGGCAAGCCACAAATAGAAGGCTTTCAGGTGGGCGAGCTGCGCATGGATTGTCGTCTTGGCGAGCGGGGCCCCAGTTTGCGGGTTTTTCGACCCGGCGAGCACCTTTTTGAAGCGGATCGCCTGCTGCTTGTTGAAGGCCGAAAAGTCCCGCCTGCCCGTCGTATCCTGAAAGCGGTCGAGGGCGGCGGCGACGTCATCCGTCGTCTTCTCGGACAGGTGTTTCGCCTGCTCAAGAAAGGTTAGGTAATCGAGCTTGATCCGCTCATTTTTCTCGTTCCGCCTCGGCATGGATTTCTGTCCTTCTACAAGTTCAAGTTCAGACAGGGCTCAGAGCTTCTGATTAGGTTCCTGCAGGCTTGCGGAAGACGATCTTCAGGACAGCCTCGATTTCACCGATCCGGGACGGCGAAACCCGCTTGCGCATCAGCGCGCCGCAGACGGCGCAGAGCGCTCGCAGGTTTGGCCGCCCGGTCTTTGTAAAAAGAATCTCGGCTTCCCCGAATGCGGCGGCACGCGGCGCCTTGCACCTGAAGCAGTAACATTCGTTCAGGGCGCATTTTGCCGTCGGCGTCTCGCGCGCTTCGAGGAAAGCGATGATGTCCTCGCCATTGAGGATCCAAGGCCGCTTCTTCCGGAAGGCGGGCAATCCCTGCCGCGTCACCCAATTCCGCACGGTCGCGCGGCACACCCCTAGCGCCGCCGCTGCCTTGTCCACCGTGTAGGGCTTGTGCTTCCGGACGGCGCGGCGGTTTGCCTTACGCGCCATCACCCGGCACGCCCTGCTCGATCAGCCGCAGGATGTCCTCAGCGCGCCAGACCGTGACACGCTTGCCAAGCTTCAGGGGTTTCGGAAACCGGCCGTCGCGGATCCCTTGCCACCAGGTCGATTTGCTGACCGGAATCGGTCCGATAGGGGCAAGTATGGCCCGCAGGCGGACAAAGCCGGTGCGGGGAAAGATTTCAGCGTTCTGCATGGTATCACCTCGTCTCTGATTGGACGTGGCGAAGCTAACCGGGACCCGGTGGACCCGTGGCGTATTCGATTTCTTCAGGAACGATTTCGAAATGCCTTTAGCGAAATCGGACCTCTAGGCACCTGCTTTTTCGAAGCTTTCAACGATCAGTTTGGCGAGAGTATCATCCGTCCTGCTGGCGCCGTGGGAAGCGAGGTCTTCGATAACTTCGGCAATCCACTTCGAATCATCTGGCGAACAATTCTCTCCATACATTGCCAGGGAATAGGCCTTGATGACTTGGAAGCAGGTATTGAGCTTGTTGTTGGCGCCGCCGAGCTTTCCGCGAAGGCCTTTTCCGTCAGCCTCCCTCAGCGCCTGTTCGGCCTGAGCAAGCCTGTATTCCAGATCGATTGACCGTGCTTCAAGCCGCGCGCGCTCAGCCTCTTGGCGGCGAAGCATCAACCCTAGATGGCCAGCTTGCTCGGACATGTGGCGCAACTCGGCGCTGTGCTGGGCATCGGACTCCGCGAGTGCTTCTTCGGTCTGCGTCAGGGCTTCTTCCAAATCGCCAAGTATGGTCTGCGTCCGCTCATATTTCGCGCGCCAATCCGAAACGGTGCCGCCGCGTTTCGCTACCTCGTGCTCAAGAGCCTCTGGAAAATCGATCCTGTTGGTTTTCAGCCAGCTGAGCGCGTACCAGGGCCGTGCGTATTCAAACATATCGTTGACGTCGATGGCGCGGCGAATAGCTTCCAAGTTCTCCAGAAACTGCTGCGCAACATCCTGCCGGAACATGGCGGCGCTGCAGGCGCCCTCATCAATGAGAGTGGGATTTTTGCCAAGACTGAGCGCAGCCAGCTCTTCCGGCCGCCAATAGGCTTGGCGCGCCCAGATTTCCGGAAGACAGTCACCGATACCGACATTTGCTTCCAGCCCCGCCTCATCAAGAAACCAGGCCGAGACGGCAAAAATTTCGTGTTCGTTCTCTGAAACAAATTCGGCGATTGCTTCAGGAGTCGCGTGCTCCAGAAAAATTGGCCATAGCTGCATTGCGCTTCCTCCAGCGAATCACAGCCCTCACGTATTTTATCAGATGCGGCCTCGCTTCGCCTTCGCAAATTGCACGTACTCGAACTTCCCCGCACTTTCGCGCAATCCAGTTCGAGGCACTAATCCACCTTTGCAGTGGGTATCACTTCCCCCGCCCACCAGTCCGCCATCCGCACCCGCTCATCCCAATACCGTGCCCGGTGATAAGCCTTGCGGACCTGATCGCCGCCAATGTGGCCAAGCTCGGCTTCGATGGCGTCGGCGCTCCATTTGCCGCTTTCGTTCAAGAGGCTGGAGGCGCTCGCCCGGAAGCCGTGCGACGTATGCTCTGCCTGAGAATAACCCATCCGGCGCAGGGCGAGGTTCAGCGTGTTTTCGCTGATCGGCTTGCCGGGGGCCTGTTGAGAGGGGAACGCCAGCAGGCTGTTATTGTTGAGCGCCTGCAGATCCTTGAAGATGGCCACAGCGGCTTCCGGAAGCGGCTTCACATGCTGGCGGCGCATCTTTGCCCGCGTCTCCGGAATGGTCCAGGTGCGCTTCTCAAGGTCGAACTCTTTCCAAGAGGCAAGGCGAAGCTCGCCCGGCCGGGGATAGAGCAAGACCATCAGCTTGAGGGCAGCCTGCGTCTCTGCCGAGCCCTGATAGGCCCAGACGTGCCTCACCAGCGCGAGGAAGGGATCCCGTTCGGTCAACGCCGCGCGGTGGCTCACCTTCGGCGTTATGATGGCGCCGCGCAAGCCGAAGGTCGGGTCATTCTCGGCCCGCCCCTTGGCGATGGCATAGCGGAACACCTGCCCGATGACGGCGCGCATGCGCACGGCGCTTTCATAATGCCCCTTGTCCTCCAGGCGGCGCAGCGGCTGGAGGATCTCGGCGGCGGTAATGTCACGGATCGGGCGCTTGCCAAGGTCTGCTTCCGCAAGGCCCAGAAGCCAGCGCTTCTTTGAAAGGGTGATGGCGGCGCGCCCTTCCCGCTCGCCCCGCGCCAACAATTCCTGTGCGAGCGCGGCAAACGTGTCTTCAGCCAGCGCCCGGCGTTCCTCTTTGTCCGCTTTCGCCTTGGCGCCGGGGTCTATGCCGTCCTGAAGCAGACCCTTGGCGTCCTGACGTTTCTCCCGCGCGCGGGCGAGCGAGGTTTCAGGATAGCTGCCCAGCGCCAGCAGCTTCTGCTTTCCGTCAAAGCGATAGGCAAGGCGCCAGAGCTTTGAGCCACCGGCGGCAACCTCAATGAACAAACCGCCGCCATCGGCCCGGCGATAGGTGCGCGTTTCAGGCTTCAGATTCCGCAGCTGTGTATCGGTCAGAGGCAAGGGGCACCGTGTTGGTAGATTGTTGGTATGTCCTCAATTCATACCAACACAGATACCAACAAATCTCCCGGATACCAACACACGGTTTTGGACCGCTTCGGACCAAGCGAAACGACAAAGGTTGATTTTTATTGGTTTTTCTGGTGTGTTTTGAACAATCTCGGACCGTCTAAAACAAGCTGCTGGTGCCTCTGGCCGGACTCGAACCGGCACTCCTTGCGGAAGCGGATTTTGAATCCGCCGCGTCTACCATTCCACCACAGAGGCCTGTGCATGGGGCGGTTCCTGCCGCAGGCGGCCGTCTCCTGTCAATCGTCTCGACGCTGGCCGGCAAGCCCGCTAGGAGAGGGGAATGACCGACACGACCGCCGCCTCCGAAAAAACCCTCCTGCAAACCATCGAAGCGCTGGCCGAGGCCGCGCCGGAAGACGGGTTCAGCCTGCGCGAAATCTTCGACAAGCTGGACGAGAGCGCCTTCGGCGCGGTGCTCTTCCTGCTCGCCCTGCCCTGCTGCATCCCCTTCCTCTATGGCGTGCCGCAAATCGTTGCCGTACCGATGATCGCGCTGGCCGCGCAGATGATGGCCGGCCGGGCGGAGCCCTGGCTGCCGGAGGGCCTCGCCCGCCGCAAGATCGACAAGAAGGGCCTCACCCAGATGGCCCGGGGCGGCCGCAAATGGCTCGGCTGGATCGAGGCGCTGATCCGCCCGCGCCTGAGCGGCATCACCGGCAAGCGATCCGAACGTGTCATCGGCGCCTTCCTCGTCTTCTTCTGCGCCTCGATCCTGGTGCCCCTGCCGATGACCAACACCGTACCGGGGTTCGGCGTGGCCATCGCCTCCTTCGGCCTGATGCAGAAAGACGGCCTCGCCGTCATCGCCGGCCTGATCGTCGGCACCGTCTGGATCTGCGGCCTGATCGTCGCGGCGCTGACCGGGGCGACCTTCCTCGCCGGCGCGGCGCTCGGCTCGTGACGCTGCGCCGCATTGCGGTCGCGGCCTGCACCGATTGAATGGCAGCCATGACCTCTTTGAAGACCCTGCTTCTGGGCTGGCGCTGGCCTGTCATGGCGCTGATCGCCTCCGCCCTGATGCTGGCGGGCGCCCACGCCTTTGAAACCTTCGGCGGCCTCGATCCCTGCCCGCTCTGCCTGCGCCAGCGCGATGTCTATTGGGCGCTGATCGCGATGACGCTGACCGGCCTCACCATCTGGCGGATCGTGCCGAAGCGCCGCTTCCTCGTCGCCCTGAACGTGATGATCGGTCTGGTGTTCGTGGTTGGCGTGGTCGTCGCGGCCTATCATTCGGGCGTCGAGTGGAAGATCTTCCCGCCGCCGGCCGGTTGCGCCGGCACCGTTGCGGGCAATCCGTTCGAGATCGGCGATCTGGATGCGCCGATGCACATCCCGTCCTGCACGGATGCGCCGTTCTACATTCTCGGCCTGTCGATGGCGGGGTGGAACGGGGTCATCTCGGCCTTGCTGGCCGCCGCCAGCTTTGCCGCCGCCACCCTGACCTTCCGCAGCTACCGGATCAGATAGGCGGCGCCCGCCGCCGCGAGCGACGCGG
>JBGSOU010000429.1:0-4066 GCA_041739025.1 Hyphomonas sp. | reverse complement strand
CTCCGAGCGCGGCGACCAGCTGACCGCCGAAACCCGCGCCCGGGAAGCGCTCGCGCTGAAATCCGATGCCGACTGGCCGTTCAATTCCCTGTTCGACCTGCAGGTCTCGAAGGGCGATTGGGACAAGGCCCTCGAAACGCTGGCGCACGGCGAAAAGCGCGGACAGATCGACGCCCTGAATGCCAAGCGCCGCCGCGCCGTGCTGCACACCGCGAAAGCCGTGACCCTTCCGCATACGGAGAAACAGGCCGCACAGAAGGCGCTGGCCGAAGCGATCCGCTCTGCCCCCGATTTCCCGCCCGCGGCCTATCATGGCGCCCGCTTCCTGATGACCGACGGCAAGACCAAGGCGGCGCAAGGGGTGCTCGAACTCGGCTGGAAAGCCCGGCCCCATCCGGCGCTGGCCCAGCTGTCACGCCGCCTGATCCCGCAAGACGCGCGGCAGAACATTGCCGCCCGCCTCAAGGGCCTGACCGACGCCTATCCCGGCCACCGCGAAAGCCGCATCCTCACCGCCGAGACGGCGATGGATTCCGCCGACTGGGTCGGGGCGATCCGCATCCTCGCCCTCCTCGTCGAGGAGAACCCGACCGCGCGCCTCTGCCTCCTGATGGAGCGCGCCCTCAAGGGCTATGGCGACCCGGTCGAAGCCCAGCGCTGGGGCCGGATGGCGGCGTCCGCGTCCCGCGAAGCCGACTGGTCGGACATTGACCCGAAGGGCAACGCCTTTGACTTTGACCGCGCCGCCTGGGGCCGCCTCGTCTATGCCTTTGGCGATGTCGGCGAGCTGGTGCATCCGCGCTACGAAACCTATGGCCGGGAGATGGAAGCCGGCCGCGTGCTCGCCCTCCCGCTGGCCGAGGAAGGCCCCCTCGCCCCGCCCAAGGCCCCGCAAGGCCCGCTGACCCAGCCGCTCGACTACGCCCCGGACGACGATTAGCCGGCCCCGCCCGGCAGGCGGCAAAACGGCCTTGCGCCCCCGGAGGCCTGCCAGTATATGCGGGCTCTGCCGGAACGGCATGCCGCTTTAGCTCAGCTGGTAGAGCACCGCATTCGTAATGCGGGGGTCAGGTGTTCAAGTCACCTAAGCGGCACCATTCCTGTTTCCCCTCCTTTCCTGTTGCGGCCCGCGCGCTAGTTGGGGCGGGATGGCGATTGCAGTTGTATTTGGCAGTTCGGGCGGCCTTGGGGGCGCCTTGGTCCGGGAGCTCCTGGCGCCCGGGACCTGTTCGTGCGTGTTTGCCGTTTCGCGGTCCGGCACCGCGATTGACGGCGCTGAAAACCGGCAGGCCGATTTTACCGACGAGACCCAGCTGGCCAGCCTCGCCCGCGAGATCGGCGCGGCGGGCCCGGTTTCACTTTGCATCGCCGCGAGCGGTCTGCTCTCGAATGACGCCGTGCAGCCCGAAAAAACCTACCGTGCCCAGAGCCTTGAGGCGTTCCGGCGCGTGTTCGAGGCGAACACGTTCGGGCCGGCGCTGATTGCCAAGCACATGTTGCCGCTGATGCCGAAAGCGGAGCGGAGCGTGTTTGCGGCGCTGTCGGCCCGGGTCGGTTCGATCTCCGACAACCGGCTCGGCGGCTGGCATGCCTACCGCGCCTCGAAGGCGGCGCTGAACATGCTGATCCGCAACTATGCGATCGAGCAGGCCCGGCGGGCGCCGGGAAACATCTGCGTGGGCATTCATCCGGGGACGGTTGATACCGGACTGTCTGCGCCTTTCCAGTCGAACGTGCCGGAGGAGAAGCTGTTTTCCGCCGACCAGTCGGCAGGCTACATTCTGGGTGTTCTGGACCGTCTGTCTCCGGAGGATTCAGGCAAGTGTTTCGACTGGGCGGGCAAAGAGGTTCCGGCCTGATCGCCCTCCCCGCGCATGGCGGGAGGGGCGCTACAGTGTGAACCGGCCTTCGATCACGGTGACGGCTGAACCGGTGAGCTTGCAGCGCCCGCCTTCCAGTCTGACGCCGACCCAGGCGCCGCGTCCGGGGAACGCCTGGAAGCAGCGGGCTTCAGAGAGGCCGAAATTTTCGGCCAGGATACGGGCGAGCATGGTGTGCCAGCTGCCGGTGGCGGGGTCTTCGTCGATGCCGGATCCGGGGGCGAAAAACCGGGACGTGGCGCCGGCGCCCTCCCCGCCCAGCGCGAAGCAGCCGAAATTGCCGCGGTCCCAGTCGCCCCCGGCGGCCCCGAGCGATTTCAGGGCGCGGTGATCGGGATGGAGCGCCTTGACGTCGGCGGCAGTCTCGAACCGGGCAGCATAGAACATCCCGCCCCAGGCCTCGACCGGACGTGCGCCGAGCGCCGCCACAATTTCATCCGTGACCGGAACAGGCGTGACCGGCGCGGAGGGGAAATCCATTTCAAGGCGGCCATCGGCAAGCCGGCGCACCAGCAGACGGCCGGACTTCACCGTGTCGAACGCGATGGCCTCTCCGGTGAAGCCGCCATGCGTGAAGAGGACATGCGCCGAGGCGAGGGTGGCGTGGCCGCAGAGCGGAACCTCGACCGCCGGCGTGAACCAGCGCAGTTTCCATACGCCGTCGCCTGCAGGCACGAGATAGGCCGTCTCGGCGACATTGTTTTCCGCCGCGATGGCGAGCAGCGTTTCGTCCGGCAGGAAGGCGTCCAGCGGCATGACGCAGGCCTGGTTGCCCTCGAAGGCTTTCGAGGCAAAGGCATCGACCTGATAGAAGGGCAAGGTGGGCATGGCGGGCACTCTGGTTTTGAGGCGGCGGTCATCGCACAGGCGCGGGGCGCTGCCAAACGAGGAATTCTGATGGGGTGTTGAGGCCAGCTGATGGCTGCGCGGGCGGCCGCAGGGGCCGTGGGCCGGTGCGGTGGGCGTCGTTGATCCGGGAAAGGCGAAAGGGCCTTGACCTCCCCTTGCTTGCCAACCGGTCCTTCCTCTCCCGCGCGGCAGGAGAGGGGTTCGGGACGCGACGGATGGCCGTAGCCCGTTTGGGCTTGGCTAGGACGTATCCATGCGCAGGGCGCTTGAAAGCACGTATACAGAAGTCTCCGGAGGACGACCCTCGTGCAAGGAGGGGCGCGAGCAAGGCTCAGCCGCGCGCGCGGCAGCCAGCCGGGGCGATGGAATCGCAAGCGTGAAAGCGAACACCGCCGGTGTCAGCGCGCCGGGGGCAGCATAGCTTTGGGTGAAGTCGGCGGGGAGGTGGCGGAGGAAGACGCGGCCCCATCGGGTGATGCCATACCAGTAGGGCACGCCGGGACCGTACTGCGCGCGCACCCAGCGTTTCAGCGCCACCAGCTGAACGAAGATCAGCGGCCAGATGAGGCGCAGGAAGCCGGAGAGGCCGGCGGGCGGATGGCGGAGCGAATAGGTCACGGGGCGGAGGATAGCGGCGCCGGATGTCCCGCCGGATTGGTTTGGCGGGAAAATCTTTTGGGTTCAGCCTGTCGCCGGTTTGCCGCGCGAGGGCGCAAGTGAAAAAATCGCTCAAGAACAAAGCGGTCTGGATCCCGGCCTTTGCCGGAATGAGCGCAAAACAAATACCGGGAATGCGAAGAGGCGGAATGGAAACGTGGGCGCAAGTCACGTCTTGTGCCCCGAAACCTTCCCGGCCGCAGACACCTGCGAAGGCAGGCATCTGCGGATGGAACGGGATTTTGCGCGGCGTTTAACGCTTCAGCTCATCCAGCAGCCAGCCATGATGAACCGGGCCGTGGCCCTTGCCGAGAGGTTTGGCGGCTTTCAGCGCGCCGGCGAGATAGTCCCGGCCCTGCTCGACGGCTTCGGGCACCGAGCGGCCCTGGGCCAGCAGCGCTGCGATGGCCGAGGCGAGGGTGCAGCCCGTGCCGTGGGTGGAGGTGGTCTCGATGCGGGGGCTTTCGAAGATCCATTCGCCGGTCGTCGTCTGCAGCACGTCATGTATCAGCTTGCCGCCGATATGGCCGCCCTTGACCAGTGCGCCATGGGCGCCGAGCTCGAGCAGCCGTTCGGCGGCGCGGCGCTGGCCATCGAGGTTTTCGACCGGCTTGCCGGTGAGGACCTCCGCCTCCGGAGCATTCGGCGTGACGAGGCGGGCGCGGGGGATGAGTTCGGAG
>JBGSOU010000426.1:0-2573 GCA_041739025.1 Hyphomonas sp. | reverse complement strand
TCGGTCTGCGTGGAGCGGCCCTGGCCGCGGCGGTCGAAAGCGACGACGCGGTAGCCTTCGGAAAGGAAGAACAGCATCTGCGCGTCCCAGTCGTCGGCGGTCAGCGGCCAGCCATGGTGGAACACGATGGGCTGGGCGTCTTTCGGGCCCCAGTCCTTGTAGAAGAGCTGGGTGCCGTCTTTGGTGGTGATCGTGGACATTTGAAGTTCTCCTTGGGCTGAAGTCTTGAGGGCAGGGTTGGCGGCGGGAAGCTGGCAGGCGGCCAGCGTCGAGAGGGCGACGGCGGAGAGTAGGGATTTCATCATGGGCGGCTCCATTTGTTTGCTACGATATTTGTTATCGCGATAAACATCATTTAGGCGATTGCGATTTTCTCGTCAATGGCTATTTTTATCGCGATAACGATTTTGTGTTCGCCCTGCCCGAAAGGACTGACTGATGACCAGACCTGACTCCGCCCCGGTGCTTCCGCCGCCGCTCGACGCGCATGTCTGCCGAGCGATCTATGCCACGAACCTCGCCATCCAGCGGGTTCACAAGGTCGTGCTTGACGAACTTGGGATCACCTACCTGCAATACCTGGTGTTCAACCTGCTCTGGGACCGGGACAACCAGTCGGTCAGCGAGCTGTCCGGCCAGCTCGAACTGGAGGCCAGCACGCTGACCCCGCTGCTGAAACGGCTGGAGGTGGCGGGCTATCTGAGCCGCGTGCGCAATCCGCAAGACGAACGCCAGGTGCTGATCGGGCTGACGGACAAGGGCCGCGAGCTAAGAAACCGTGCGGGCTGCGTCGCCACGAACCTGGCAGAACGGTCCGGAATGTCCGCACACGAACTGGAAGCGCTGAACGCCGCCGTCCGGGTCCTGCATGACCGGCTTGTCAGTCCGCCTACGGATGAAATGAAGTGAGCCTGTCCGGGCTTGCCCGGCGCGTTACTGGTTCGACCAGCGCGTGTTGGGCAGGATGGCTACCAGGTAGACCTTGGCATTAAAGCGCCAGGCATTCACGCGGTAGAGCGAGGCGCCATCATGCGCGAAGTATTCGCCCTGGCTGTCCTGTGACGGAAACTTCGTATTGAAATAGGCGGCCGCCCCTGCCTCGTCCGCGAACCGGATTTCGATCTCGGTAAGGCAATCGCAGGCATCGCTGTTGAAGAAGTACACGACTTCGGTGAACGCCGCGCCGCTGGTCGCAACGGCGAAGATGTCGGCGGCCGCATTGGTACGATAGGTCAATCCCTGCGCGGCCAGAAGATCCAGAAAGGTCTGCCTCGGTATCTCGAACCCCGCACCGCCAACCTGTCCCGGAAAGGCGTCCTGATAAGGATAGGCGCTTTGATGCGGTGCCGGGAGCGGCTCAGCGGCAGCGACGGGCGTGCCCAGCAATAGCGCCGTGCACATCAATATCGAAAGTGTACGGACCATGATGCGCGCTTTGCCTCCCCGCTTCGGCTCAAGGCTTCACCATAGAGGCGCGCCGCATTAAAATCACGCGGGACTTTCAGCTTGGAACGTCGCCGGGTTCCGGTCCGGCTTCGGCGTCAAACCGCCCTGTGCGCAATCAGGCTTTTGGCGCCGGAGAGGATGGCTTCTTCGGCCGTGCGCGGGGTCCAGCCGAGGATGCGTTTGGCTTTCTCGTTCGAGACGATGCGCTCGCGGTTCAGCTCGGGGATCACCTGCTTCACGGTCGGATTGAAGTTCGCCATCAGTTTGAGCACCCAGCCGGGCAGCTCGCCCTTCGGCAGCTTCTTTTCGTAGGCGGGCGGGACCTGGCCGCGCAGGGTGTCGGCGACCTGCGAGAACCACATGAACTTGTCGCAGACGAGGAACCGCTCGCCGGCAGCGGCAGGGTTTGTCATCGCGAGCACATGGGCGGCGGCGACATCGCACACGTCCACAATGCCGAAGCCGACGCGCGGCGTGCCGGGTAGCTTGCCGGAGAGCAGCTGGGTGAGGATTTCGACCGAAGCGGAGAAGTCGCCGCTCATCACCGGGCCGAGCACGGCGGAGGGGTTGATGGCGGCGAGTTCGAGACCCTGGCCCTTGCCGTTGACATAGTCCCAGGCGGCACGTTCGGCGATGGTCTTGGAACGGGTATAGGCCGTGTTGTCCTTGAGGTTGTCGGGGTTCGACCAGTGTTCCTCGGTCAGCAATGCCGGGCGCGCATCGCCCCAGCCATAGGCGATGGCGGCCATCGAGGAGGTCATCACGACGCGTTTGACGCCGGCCTCTTTTGCCGCCTTCAGCACGCGCAGGGCGCCGTCGCGCGCGGGGATGATCAGCTCGTCATGATCCTTGGGCAGGGTGGCGGGGATGGGGGAGGCGATGTGCTGGACGAAGTCCATGCCGGCGACGGCGTCGGCCCAGCCAGCATCACTTGAGAGGTCCGCTTCGCGGATCGGGACCGAGATAGGCCTGCCGGCATACTGGCTCAGGGTTTCGCTGAGCGTCTTGCCGCGCGAGACGGACCGGGCGGTTCCGGTGACGTCGTGGCCGGCTTCGACCAGCTGGTGGATGATGTGCCCGGCAATGAAACCGGTCGCGCCGGTGACGAGAACTTTGGCCATGATATC
>JBGSOU010000431.1:0-1926 GCA_041739025.1 Hyphomonas sp. | reverse complement strand
GAAACGACGCTTCCGCTTGTCCGTCATCGATAGCCCCGCCCTGGTGCCCACTATCGATAGTGGACACCATCGCCCTCTATCGAACACACCAGCATCGATGGATCAGAGACGGTCGCAAGGTCGGTCAGGCCGGACGCTTACTTTCAGGCTTTGGTTTGGCCTTGCGCAGCTATGCGCGCCGGCCATGTGATGGCCTCTCCGGTGGCGGCAGGGTATAGTCAGGCCGCCCGTCGAGGTCCGGTTCGCTGGCCAACCTCCGGCGCGCGGGGCGTCGAACGCCGGACTGTCCGAACGGACGATCACATCCACCACATACTGGATTTTCCGGGCGGGCGTTGATCGCCGGATCGCCCCCCTTCCGCTTGATAGCGGGCACGCGGGCAATCCACTCAATGATCCCACGCTGAGGCACAAAAAAATGGCCCGCCGGAGCGGGCCATTCTGACAGGGTCGCGTCAGCGATCTTCTATTCTTCGCGAAGGCGATCGACGGGGACGCCTTCCACCATGGCATATTCAGCGCCCGGGCCCGTCGGCATCCAGTAGACGTCTGCGGAGGTGCCGCAAACGGTCACGTCTTCGCGCACGCGGTAGACGCCATAGGTCGCCGGCAGGTCAGCCGTCGGCGAATCGCCGTCGATGATCTCGTTCGCCGTGATGATGCCATCACGGTTGAAGTCCATGATCACGCGAATGAAGCCGTCTCCGCCGCTCGTCGGTTGACCGGAAAGACCGGTGGGAGCGCCGAATTCATCCATCGGGGCGTGAACGAAGCCGCGAACTTCGAGGCGGCCGCCTTCGGTGCAGCGAATGCGCAGCGCCGAGATTTCAGCGAGTTCCGGCGTTGCCAGGAGGTCCGGACGGTTCTCACCGAGTTCGAAGGCCCAGTAGATCAGCGCCTGTTCGGCGTTCGGCGCGCCCACAAACGGATAGATCTTGTCGTCCGAGAAGTAACCTTCGCCGCCAAACGTGGTCGGCGCGTCCACCGTGCCGACGAGGCTCTTGTTCTTCAGGTTCAGTTTGAACAGGCCGGCGTCCGTGAGCGGACCTGCCAGGAGGCGCGGATCCTTGTTGGGCAGGAAGACCGGGCCGTTATTGCCGCGGATAAAGTCGCCTTCGCCATCGCAATTGGGCTCAGAGCAGGAGCTGTCCGTCACCACGCCGAGCATGACGTTTTCCGAAACGTCGGAGAACACTTCCGAGGCGAGGATTTCGCCCGTCGCGGTGTTGTACTCGCCGGTCACGATCACCGTGCCGCCGAGCAGGCCTGGCCGGCGGCGGCCGTCGAAGGTTTCGCCGCGCATCCACTGGGTGGCGGTCAGGCCGGCGCTGGTCCGGTCACCGGTCGGCGAAACGAATTCGGTCGCGGCATCAACCACGATCGGTGCGTTCATTACGGTCAGCACGCCGCCATTGTGAAGCCGGCCGCTGGTGTTGACGTATTGCGAGAGCGGTCCTTCGATTTCGACAGGTACCAGAACTTGAGCATTGGCGGTGGCGTTAACGCCAGCGAGCGCTGCGGCGCATGCCGCAGACATCATGATTTTCCTGAACATAGCGTCCCCTAATTTCCTTTTGAACCCAGACTTGAACTTGCGGCGCGCCATCTTGTCCCACGACGTTCCGATCTTAATAAAAACCCGAATACTACATTATGTGCAAGTAAATTCGCCGCAGGCGGGATTATATTCAGTAGAATCCACCCGAAAACTGTGGGGCGCCAATCTGGATCAGCCAGACCGCAAAGCCGCCCAGCGCGATCCAGGGGCCGAAGGCGATGGCCGTGGTGGCACTCAAGGCGGATGACTGGCGAATCGACATCGACAGGGCCGCCGCAATTCCGGCCAGCGAGGCGAGCAGCAGGACCGGCGCGAGTCCGGTGACGCCCACCCACATCCCGAGCGCGCCCAGAAGTTTCGCGTCGCCG
>JBGSOU010000312.1:0-4797 GCA_041739025.1 Hyphomonas sp. | reverse complement strand
GCCGCATCCAGAGCCTTGGCCGCCGAGGCCATCGCACGCTGCGGATCGCGGTGCGCGCCGCCGACAGGCTCTTTCACGATGCTGTCGACGATCTTGTGTTTCAGCAGGTCCGGGCCCGTGATGCCCATCGACTGGGCCGCTTCATTGGCCTTGGAAGAATCGCGGTAGAGGATCGACGCGCAGCCCTCCGGCGAGATCACCGAATAGATTGCGTATTCCATCATCAGCACGCGGTTAGCCGCCGCAATGCCGATGGCACCGCCCGACATGCCTTCACCGATCACCAGCGTCACGAACGGCACGCCGAGCGACAGGCCGCGCTGCGTGCCCCGGGCGATGGCTTCCGCCTGGCCGCGCTCTTCCCCGCCCTTGCCGGGATAGGCACCGGCCGTGTCCGGGAAGGACAGGACCGGCATGTTGAACTTCTCGGCGAGGTCCATCAGGCGCACGGCTTTCCGGTACCCTTCCGGGTGGGCCATGCCGAAATTGTGCTTCAGACGCTTTTCGGTCGTTCGGCCCTTCTCGTGGCCCATGATGACCACCGAGCGCCCGCGGAACCGCGCCAGGCCGCCGATGATCGCTTCATCATTGCCGAAATGGCGGTCGCCGGCCAGTTCTTCGAAGTCCTCGAAGATGTTGGCGATGAAATCGGAGAAATGCGGCCGGTCCGGATGGCGCGCAACCTGCGTGATGCGCCAGGCGTCGAGATCCGAATAGATCTGCTTGAGCTGCTTGGCGGACTTGGTTTTCAGCTTTGCCAGCTCATCCGTGATCGCGGGGCCGTCCTTGC
Organism: Hyphomonas sp.; assembly: GCA_041739025.1. Taxonomy (GTDB): domain Bacteria; phylum Pseudomonadota; class Alphaproteobacteria; order Caulobacterales; family Hyphomonadaceae; genus Hyphomonas. Next base: position 4,007 of record JBGSOU010000312.1, on the reverse strand, counting down.
GCGCGGCAAGGGCTTCCAGCTCGGCAATCTTCGAATCGAGTTCGGCGATCGGCTTTTCGAATTCAAGATAGGTAGCCATGCGCGTTCCCTAGCAATCTGCCGACGCTTCGCCTAGCCGGGTTATGCCGGAAGGACTTTTCCGAGCATCACCACCGCTGGCAGGATCAGCACCCCCAGAAGGACCGGAAACACAAAGAAAATCAATGGCAATGTGAGCTTGGCGGGCAGCGCCATCGCTTTCTCTTCGGCATAGAGGATCCGGCGCTGGCGCATGTCGGCCGAGAAGACCCGGAGCGTCTGGCCGAGACTGGTGCCCATTTCCTCGGCCTGGCGCAGCATCGTGGCCAGCGACCCGGCCTCCTCGATTCCCATCCGGTCCGCAAAGGCGCGCCACGCGGTCTTGCGCGCCCGGCCGGCCCGCAGCTCCAGCGACAGGGTGCGCAGATGCCCCGCGATCACGGGATGGCGCAGCTCCAACTCCTCGCCGACGCGCTGCACCGAAGCGTCCAGGCTGAGCCCCGCTTCGACACAGGCGACCATCAGGTCCATCATGTCCGGAAAGCCTAGGGATCCGGCCTGCTTGCGCTGCTTGATCTTGGAGTCGAGGAACAGGCCCGGCGCCGCAAGACCGAGCAGCACCAGCAGGATCGACACGCCCACCGGCGCGTATTTCGGCAAGCCGGCAAGGTAAGGCAGCGCAAACAGCAAGGCGACCTGCGGAATCACCACGCAGACGAACCGCGCCGCGAAGTAGCGCGAGACGGCATTCTGCTGCGGATAGCCGGCCATGTTCAGCTTCGCCCGCGCCGCGCCGACCTCGGCGCCTTCGGTCGGGCCCGCATTGTCGGCGAAGCCCATCACGGCCCGGCCAATCCGGCTTTCAGTCCGTTTCGGCGCGCCGGACGTCTCCTTGCTGCGGCGGACGAGGCGGTTTTTGACTTCCTCGTCTGCCTGACGGTTGCGCATGAAGGACACGATGGCGGGAATGGCGGCGAGCACGGCCAGGAAAAACAGCGCCGCGGGAATGAGGAAGTCCGGGAAGATCGTCATGCGCGCCTCCGGGTCACATCTTGAAGTTGATCATCTTGTTCATCACGAGATTGCCGATGAACATCCAGACGAGCAGTCCGGAGAAGCTGTACTGGATCAGCGGCTCGTGAACGACGTTGCCGTAAAACTCCGGCCGCATCATGTGAATCGCGCCCATCACCAGGAAGGGCGCGGACGTCAGGATCATCGCCGACGTTCGCCCTTCGGACGAGGCGGCGCGCACCTTGAGGCGCATGGTCTGACGTTCACGGATGGTATTGGTGTTGGCCTTGAGCAGTTCGGTGAGGTTGCCGCCGGTCTTTTCCTGGAGCCGGACCGTCGCCGCAAACAGCTCGACATCCGGATCACCGGAGCGCTCGGCCATGCGCTGCACCGCGTTGGTCAGGGACATGCCATAGGACACCTCGTCCGCCGTCATGCCGAATTCCGTGCCGATGGGATCAGGCATTTCGCGGGCAACGAGGCCGACGGCAGTCGCCACGGGGTGACCCGCTTCGAGGCTGCGGCAAACGATCTGCAGGGCATCGGGCAGCTGCGCCGCGAGTTTCTTGGCGCGCTGGCCGGCCACATGCTTGATGAACAGGAGCGGCCCGACCGCCAGCGTCGCCAGATAGACCGGAAGGGCAACCCAGAGCCCCCCGGCATAGTACCAGCACAACCCCGCCGGAACCACCGCGCCAGCCGCCGACATTGCCGCCCATTTCAGCGGCTCGAACTTCAAACCCGACCGCACGATCATCTTGTTGACCCAGCGCAGCGACGTGGCGAGGTTGCCATCCTTGTCGAGGCCGCGGCTCTTGCGCAGCTCGATCATCGCTTCATTGTGGGTCGCGTAGCGGTCCTTGAACTGGAGCCGGCGGTTGACGATCCGCTGGGTCTGCGCCTCGGTGACTAGGCTGAGGACGGACTGGATCGCCATGAACACCGCGCCAATGGCCATTACCGCCGGGATGACCAGCGCGGTGTCGAAATTCATGAGGTCCGGCAGGCTGAACACGCGGCTGTGGGCTCCGGTCAGAAGCGGCTCGACGGGTCGAACATGCCAGGCGGCATGAACACGCCCCGGCGCTCCATCTCGTCAAGGAATTTCGGGCGCAGGCCGGTCGCTGCAAAATGGCCCTGCACCTTGCCGTTTTCAGCGGTCCCGGTCCGCTCGAACTTGAAGATCTCCTGCAACTGCACGACCGAGCCCTCCATGCCGGTAATCTCCGCAATCGAGACAACCTTTCGCGAGCCGTCCGACAGGCGCGTGGCCTGCACGATGAAATTGACGGCCGAGGCGATCTGCCCACGGATGGCTTCCTCGGAGATCTTCATGCCGCCCATCATCACCATCTGTTCGAGACGGGTGAGCGCATCGCGCGGGTTGTTGGCATGAATCGTTGCCATCGAACCTTCATGGCCGGTATTCATCGCCTGCAACATGTCGAACGCCTCTTCCGAGCGTACCTCGCCGAGGATCACGCGGTCGGGACGCATCCGCAGGGCGTTCTTCACCAGTTCGCGCTGGCGGATTTCGCCCTTGCCTTCGATGTTCGGCGGGCGGGTTTCCATCCGGGCGACATGCGGCTGTTGGAGCTGAAGTTCGGCGGCGTCTTCGATGGTGATCAACCGCTCGTCCGGGCTGATCGCGGAAGACAGCGCGTTGAGCAGCGTCGTCTTGCCCGACCCCGTACCGCCGGAGATGACCGTCGAGGCGCGGCACTTCACGGCGCCGAGGATGAAATCTGCGACCGGCCGCGGAATGGCGCCGAACTCGACAAGCTTGTCCATCGTCAGCGGCGACTTGGAGAATTTCCGTATCGAGACCAACGGGCCATCGATGGCGATCGGCAACACGGCGGCGTTGACGCGGCTACCGTCGAGGAGGCGGGCATCGACCAGCGGCTGGCTCTCGTCGACACGGCGGCCGACCGCCGCCACGATCCGCTGAACGATGCGCAGCAGGTGATCATTGTCGGCAAACCGGACGGGCGCGAGCTGCAACTTTCCATGCCGTTCGACATAGACCTGATTGTAGCCGTTGATCAGGATATCCGCGATCGAATCATCCTTCAGCAGCGGCTCGATGGGGCCGAGGCCGGTCATCTCGTCCATCACGGCATCCGCGAACAGGACTTCCTCGGCGGACGACAGCGCCATCTCTTCCTTCCGGATGATCTCGCCAATGATGCCGCGAACCCGCCGACGCATGGTCTCATCATCCAGCTTGTCGAGCGCGGAAAGATCGAGTTCATCAATCAGCTTTGCGTGAACACGGAGCTTTGCATCGAGCAAATCAAAGGCGGCGGCCTCCGCCTTGACGCGCGCCGGCGGCGTGGCCGGAGGGAGCGGCACAGGCGGGGCGGTGGCAGGCTCTGCCTTGGCGGCGGGTGAAAATCCGAAACGGCTCATGCTTTCGCCTTCCGGCCTGTCTTGAGGGATTGAGCGGCTTCGATCATGCCATCAGGCGCCAGCAGGCGGACCAGATGATCCACGTCCTTCACGAGCGGACTTTTCGGCTTCACATCGGCAATCGCCTTGCCGAGGTTGACGGCCGTGCGCGCAGCATCCCAATCCGATGTCACCGTCACGTCAATCTTGCGCTCGATGGCCTTTTCGGCGGTATCGACCGGAAACCCGGTGCGGAACTGCTTCTTCTTGAACATGCGATTGAGCACGAGTCGGGCCCGGCTGCCCTCCCCGCGCAGGACGTCCACATCCCGGCACATGTCGGCCGCGGCATGCAGGCTCGGCACCGTCAGTTCACTGACGATCACGGCCTGATCCACCGCCGCTAGGACGGACTTGGTCCATGGCATCATGTGGCGCGGCATGTCGACGATCACATAGGGAAAGGTTGCGCAGGTCACATCCAGCAGGCGGAGCACGGCGGCCTCGCTGGCGAGCGCGTCGGCTTCGGGGTTTCGCGGCGCGGTGATGATCGACACGCCGTCTTCATGCTGCCAGCACCAGGC
>JBGSOU010000257.1:0-14250 GCA_041739025.1 Hyphomonas sp. | reverse complement strand
GCCGAACTGGCGCTGCGGGCGCTGCGCTGACGGCGGCTGGCGCATCCGCCGCAGGCGCTCCGGCGGAATTCAAGATGAACCGCTTGCGCTCGGGGCCAGACCGCGATAGTTCACCGCCCTTCTAAGACCCCGGCGCGGAGAGGTGGCGGAGTGGTCGATCGCGCCGGTCTCGAAAACCGGTATACTCGCAAGGGTATCGAGGGTTCGAATCCCTCCCTCTCCGCCAGCTGCTCTGCCCATGTTCGGAGCCTTTCCCGTCTTCGGATCAAGCGCCCAACTACAAGGGACTTACGGGGGCGGTCAGCGGGCATGTGGGCGCTCCCGGGGGCAATGCTCAACGGCAATCAATGCCCCATGCTCATCAGATACTCATTCGGGCACGGAAGAACCCCAAAACATCCCACGGGATCACGCCACGCGCAGGAAAGCTGATTTCTGCAGAGATGCAGATGGGTCGGCGTCATGAAGCCGGATTGGAGTCGCCTTGCTGTTCTCTCAGCCGGCCGGGGTCCGCAGGCGCCAGGATTTCCTCTTGGAAGCAATCGACATTTTCCGCGCGCCCTTTCCCGAGTTTTGGGTCGAATGGAATGAAACCGTCCGGGCGCGTTTGCTCGCCGATCAGCCCCCGGCCGGCCACCCGCCGGCATGTTCCCGGGCCGGCATTCTGGTCAGAATGGACCCACGAAGTTATACAGGCTTGTCCTTGATGTCTTTGACAGCCTCTTCGAGTTCTCGATCCAGCAGCTGCTTCCAATAACTTCCAAGCCAGAGTGATCCGTCTGCTGAGGCCGTGTCCATCGAGAGGGCGGCCTTGACGGCCGGCCCGACAAGGCCTTCACCAATCGCCATGATGGAAAGGTTGTAGGTGATGGCGACCGCCAGCCGATCTGCGGTCTCTTGTGGCAGGTGCCGGGAAATGTACTCTGCCACGACCGCCGTCATGCCCGGCAGCGGACTGATGAACTCACGAAGTTCCCCGAGCTCGGTCGACAAGGCTATCCAGCCGATGAGTTTGGCATATCGCTCGCTTTTGAGCACCGAATAGAGCCGGTACATGACGTTCTGTGCAAAAACGAGCGGCTCATTCTGTTGCTCCTCGCCAAGTGCTGCGACCAGATCCTGCGCGAGCTCTTCAAACACCTTCGCGGCAAGGCCGCGCTTGATTTCCAGTACCCCGCCAAAGTGGTGGTAGACATTCGAGACGGCCAAATTGGTCCTGTCGGCAAGCGACTGGAACTTGAGCTCAGAGGGGCCCTGTTCGAGGATCAACGCTTCGGCCGCGAGCAGGATCTCTTCGCGGGCCTCTTCGGGTGTGCGGCGCTTTCGCTTCGGACTTTTCAATTACAAAACTTGCTTTCGGGTTGTTGCCATTCAGCATTTCACGCCGCTGCGCGTTTTGCCTGCCGCCTCTCGCTTACGTCATTCCGTAGCATAGGCCAAGGATCGCTCCGCCGCATTTACCTTCGTCCGATTGTCGTGGTCCCATGGGTGGAAGCCTGGTTTGAAGTAAGCCGCCCAGTTTACCATGATTTTGCGAAAGAGGCCGGGACGTCCCCAGAGTACCCAGCTCAGACGCAAACGGGCGCGGAGCGAATGCCCCATCCGGATATCCTGAAGCAAGACGGTGAAGAGGCGATCCATATGCTTGAGGAACAGGAAGGTCACGATAAACATCGTCCTCACGCGCAGCCAATAGCCCTTGCCCCGCGTGACCTCCTGATAAACGTCGAAGGCGACGCCCTTGTGCTCGGACTCTTCAATCGCATGCCAGATCCAGATGTCGCGATAGGCCTTCCGTGCGCCTGCGAGGAGCTTCGGTGACGACAGGAGTTCTTCTGCGAGGATCGCGGTGAAATGTTCAAGCGCGCAGGTCGCGGCGAGAAGCTCGAGGTCGCAGAAATGCCTTTGGGCCCACTCGAAGCGTGCCTGAGTTTCATAGTGCAGCTTCAAGGCCCGGCAGCCATGCTCTTCGAGCCGCTGGTTGTAGCGCACATGTTCGCGCGTATGCATGGATTCTTGCGCGATGAAGCCGCCGACCTGGGACTTGAGCGTTTCGCTTTGGAGCCGGTCCCGGAATGCCTTGACGCTCCGGATGAAGAAGCGCTCGCCGGCAGGGAAAGTTATGGAAAGCGCGTTGAAAGCCAGAGACCTGATAGGGTCCCCCGCAAGCCAGTCGCGTTCCTCGATATCGGAGAAAGCGAAGTGCTGATCGCGCGGAGCGATCCTGATGGATTGCGAGATATCTGCTGATTTCATTTCTTTTTCCTCACGAGGCGGCCCCGACCGAGGCGAGGTCAGATCGGATCAAGTTACTATATAAAATATTTTCAACAAGGGTTGTCGAAAATATTTTCTACAGTAAGATCTCCTGACCAAACCGAAACTGGAAAGGGTGATCAATGAAAACGAAGTTTCTGGCTGGCGCGTGCCTGGCCTCTCTCATGTCTGCTCCCGCTTTGGCTCAGGAGAGCCTGCCAGAGACCGCCGCGGCGACCGAAGCGGCTGCGAGCGATCCTGCAGAAATTGACGAAGACGAACCTGCAATGGCGTCAGAAGTGAGCAGACAAGACGTCGGCGATGGTTCGGCGCCAGCCCACAAAGTGACGGTCTATCTCGAAGCGGGGCCGAGCGTTCTGCTGACCGAACTTGAAGGCGAAATCGACGATCTTCTCCTGGAGGACAATATCAGCCTCAACGCCATCACCGTGCGCGGCGGTCTGGAATTGTCTGAGTTTCTGTCCTTTGAGGCCGATCTGGCGGTCGGCGTATCCGGCGAAAACATCAATGAAAGCGTCTCGATTTATGAAATTGACGGTACGTTCAAAGGCGATGTCAGGCTGAACTATCTCGCAGGTCTGTACGTGAAGGGACAATTTCCGCTCACTGACAATGGACGCGTCAAGGCTATGGCGCGGATTGGCTATGTGGTGTCCGAGATCGAGGCGAACGGCGTGATCACAGCGGAGCTAAGCGAGCCGCCGGCGGTTGAGATCTTTGATACGGTTTTTTCGCTTCCGAGCTTTTATTCGGCGACCGGAGCGTTTGCCGCCGAACGGAGCGGCCTCGTAGGAGGCGGCGGTGTCGAATTGGGACTGTCAGAGCGCATCTACCTGCGCGGCGAGGTCACCTACTACGCCCTCGAGAACGCGCCGACCGTCAGTGCAACCGCGCTGCTCGGCTACCGCTTCTAGATCGAAGCGGGAGGCCCGTTTCAAGTGAAAGGAAAGATCCAATGAAGTATTGGTATCTTGGTTTGACTATCGGGCTGGCGCTCTTGTTGTCTCTGGCGGGCAGCCTGTCGGTCTTTGCTGATGAAGAGGGGCCGGCCCTCCAGGTACAAACGAACTTGATCGCGTCGGACGGCTACATCTTCGGGTTTCCGGTCATGCTAATGGATGAAACGCGGCGGGCCGCCAGCAAAGAGCCGTACATTTGCGGACTTGGTGGCCCGATCAATGCCTTCACCCACAAATTCTCGCCCCCTGATCCTGATTTCAAGGCGGTTGTCCGCCCAAATGTCGATACTCTGTACTCATCGGCCTTCCTCGATCTCACCGAAGGTCCGATGGTTTTGAAAGTGCCTGAGGTCAAAGACCGCTTCTATCTCATGGCCATGCTTGACGCCTGGACCAACAATTTCGCGGGGCCCGGGACGCAATCAAATGGTGGAGAGCCGGAAACCTACTTGATCGCCGGGCCTGACTGGAAGAAGGCGACTCCCAAAGGGATGAAGCGCATCAATGCACCGACCAACATGGTCTGGATCGTTGGCCGAACTGAGCTGAAGGGTGAAGATGACCTGGCTGCTGCCAATGCGGTCCAGAGGCAGTACAAGGTTTATCCTCTGACGGGGCCGGCGCCAATCCGTTCGAACAAGCCCTGTCAGCCGGTCGGAGATCAACCGGTGCCCGAGGATACCGTTCGCTCGCTGTCTGGTGTCGACTACTTCAGCCGGCTGGATGAGCTCATCGAGCTCTACCCTCCGCGGCCCCATGATGAGAGCAAGCTGAAAAAACTTGGACAGATCAATGTGGGCCCGATGGCGCAGGGCCGGGTTGCGGATCTGTCGGCGTCGAACAGGAAGGCTCTTGATAGCGGCATCGAGCTTGGACAGAAGACGCTTGATAATGCGCTGGGCTTTGGGAGCCGCAGTGCATGGGCGCCGGATCCGAAGACGGTTCCGCTCGGAAACTATGGAGACGGCTATCTCGTGCGCGCCGTCGTTTCGCAAGTCGGTTTCGGAGCGAACAGAAATGAATATGCCGTCTATCAAAACGCCAAGAAGACCGGCAAAGGCAAACTGCTTGACGGATCGATTGGCGCGTATGAGCTGACGTTTGCCAAGGGGGCTGCGCCGCCGGTCAATGGCTTCTGGTCAGTCACCGTGTATGACAAAGACGGTTTCCTGTCTGAAAACCCGATCGGGCGTTATGCCCTCGGCAGCAATTCCAATCTTCGTGTACGGAGTAATGGCGACATCGTCATCAGCTTTGCCGCAAAGAAGCCCGATGATGTCCCGGCCGAGAACTGGTTGCCGGTTCCATCGGGGCCCTTCGAAGTCACACTGCGAATGTACTGGCCTCGCGAAGAGATCCTTGATGGGCGGTGGTCAGCGCCAGTGATTGTCCGGCGATAGACTCACCGGCCGCTCTCGGGCTCCTGATCTGCGCCTCATCGGTGCGGATCAGGTTACCGGTCGGCTCTATTCTCTTTCGTCGACTGTCGATCCTCTCGGTCTGAAAGGACCCACCGGCAAAATCAAATCGGCGCAAGATCCGGTGCGCCAGCCGCACGGACCATCCCGAAGGGGAGGGCGACGGATGTCGTTCGGGCGAACGAAGCGAAGTCTCTCAAGGCCTGCTACGGAACATTCATCCGCACACAATCAAAACAGTCGAGGCAAAGGAGAAACGAAGTTCGGATGGTCATGTGACGCCGTGCTTTCTGAGCGGGACGATATCTTGTGACCCAGCCTCTCGCCGTCTGCGACGCGCGCAGACGGGTTCGCAGTCGCCTGACGGCTCCGCCCCGCAAGGATCTCGATGCCCGCGATGGAATCGAAGATCGGCTTACGACTTGATCCAGATCGGCGAGGTCCAGGCGCGTTCCTGCAGGGTCGCCGGCAAGGCGGGATTGGGCGGCGTGCCGGCCCGGGCGGCGTCCCAGGTGCTCCACCGGCAGGTGGGGTTTTCGAGGACGCGGACATAGTACGCCGCTGGCCGTGTCAGCGTCCACTCGGGGTCGCGCCAATGCGCTTTGAGGTCGTTGGCGCCGCTCCCCGGCTCTGTCTTGCAGGTTGTGATGTCAACAGTGGCGCCGTTGTCCGGGCAACGATGCGTGACGGCATCAGGTGTTGCGCCGCCCGAACAGGCGACGTCGAAGACGGCTTCGCGCGCTTCACCGCCTTCTTCCCAGACCTTTATGATTTGCAGACGCTGCAACGGCGCAGACAGCGGGTCGCGCATGGCCCAGGCGATGAAATCCGGCGAGCCGGCGTCTTCTGCGCGCACCAGGTCGCCGCCGATCGGAACCCCGCCCGCATAGGCCTTCTCCAGAAGATCAGGTGCATCGAGCACATCCGGGGCATAGTCGCCGGCGAACAGACGAACGCTGATCCGCGGGCCGCTGGTTCCGAATGTCTCGCGCCGGCGCATGGCGTCGAACAGGGACTCGCGGGTATTGGACTCGGCCCAGACACCCGCAAGACCGCTGGCGCTGTACTTTGGCGCAGACAGCAGACGCCGGGATGCGGCTTCGGGCACATCGGCCCAATTTGTGTAGCCCTCCGGGAGCACGGACTGGCGCGCAACAGGGCTGGCGCCGTCCTGCGGGAACTTGCCCCAATAGACCTCCTCGGAGAAGTTTCCGGCGGCCACATGCGTGTCGCTCGATCCTATGAAACCGAATGCATAGGGATTGAAGCCGATTTCTTCACCGAGGTAGAGCCCGCGCGACAGGGCGCGGCGGACGTAGTCGCCCTCGTTCACGGTCGCCAGCATCGCGCTGCCGATGAACTGGTCGTACAGCTCGAAGTTCGCCCATTCGTCATTCGGCGAATAGTCGGGATGCGTTTCGGACGTGCCCTTGATCTGTGAAATCTCGACGAGCGGCTCGTTGGCGAGCCGGGTACGCGCCCAGCGCTCATCGACCGGTTGGCCGGCATAGGTGTCCAGCGCGAACATGCCGCCATTGGAAGCGTTGGAATTGTGCGGAATTGCCAGGGCGTCACGTCCGGCTTCGCGTTGCGTCTGCATCCACGCCCACAGGTCTTCCGGATTGGTCGATTGCAGGGTGGAGAAAATCTGGTCCGGCGCGCTGCCTTTGAAGATGACGTTCCTGTGCAGGTTGCCGGCCGCGCCAGCGTCGGCGCTGATCACTTTCATGGCGGTGAATTCATAGGCAGCGAAGGTCGTGAACTTGCCCGGTTCGTTGAACCGTTCCGCCGATTCGACAGTCTTCGCCCAGACCGTGTCCATAACCCCCTGATCGTTGATCTCCTCGATCGGTTGGCCCATCACGAACGAGATCCCGATCTGCTGGAAGACTTTCGCCGCATCCTGAGCGTTTTCGCCGAATGCGATCTTTGCGGTCTCGGTCTGGGAAAGCCGCGTGCCTTCGGTATTCATCGCCGGAACGATACCCAGATACTCGCCATGGTCCGTAACTGCGAGAAAATCGAGCGGGGGGCCCTGCAGCTGGATGTCGTATCCGGCGTCTGCATGGATCTTTTCGCCTTTGGCGTAGCGATAGGCGTCGTCAGGCGTGCTGCGGACGCCGAAAACATAGGCGTCAAAGGAGTTGGCCGTGTGCACGTGCAGGTCGCCGAAATAGGCATTGCGAGTCGCGTTGTAGGAAACGCCCGGCGCCGATGCGGCCGGTGTTGCCTGATCCGCGATCTCGGTTGAGGGGCCATCCGGCGCCGCACAGGCGGTAACGAGGGCCGCAAGCGCAACACACAATGCATTGATTTTCATTATTTTTCTCTCCCCGCGTTTCGTTTCGTTTTTTGCAGTTTAGCCGAATGGCGGGCCGCGCAAAGCTTTTCGTTGTCGTGATGAACGGTCTGGCGTTACTCTTGCCGCAAACCATAACAAACCAGATCCTGGGGAGGATATACCATGAGACAAACGCTTGCGCTGTTGATCGCGCTCGGGCTGGCCGGATGCGTGGCGCCGAAAACCGACGAGCCCGCCCTGAGCGCGCGTGCAACGTCCGAAGAGCCGATCGCGGAGGCGCACACGCCCGGATACAACCCGGATCGCAATGCCTATTTCGGCGACATGCATATCCACACCCGAAACAGCTTTGATGCCTACATTTTCAATGTGCGCCGGACGCCTGACGACGCCTATCGCTTCGCGAAGGGGGAAACGATCCGGCACCCGTCCGAGTTCGACATGAAGATTGCAGGCGGGCCGCTCGATTTCTACACCGTGACGGACCATGCCGAGTACCTTGGCATTCTGCCCGCGATGGACACACCGGGGACGGCTCTTTCGGAATTGCCCCGGGCGAAGGACATGTTTTCGAGCGATCCGCAGAAGATCGTGGCCGCCTTTCAAGGCGTTGGCACCTCCGTCCGGAGCGGCGAGCGCATTGAAGAGATGTTCGACGAGTCGATGATCAATTCCGTCTGGGCCGATACGGTCGATGCCGCAAACCGGCACAACGATCCCGGCAAGTTCACAACCTTCGCAGCGTTTGAGTTTACCTCCGTGGGTACGATCGCCGACGATGGGACGTTTGGCGGGGCAAACCTGCACCGCAACGTCTTCTTCCGCGGCGAGGCACCGGTCCGTGTTTTCTCGACGCTGGATTCAACCAATCCGGAAGACCTCTGGGACTGGATGGACGGCCTGCGGCAGGCGGGGATCGAGTCCATCGCGGTTCCGCACAATTCGAACGTGTCCGACGGGCAGATGTTCCGGCTTGAAACATTCGACGGTGCGCCGCTTTCGGCAGACTATGCCGCGCAACGGATGCGCAATGAACCGCTTGTCGAAGTGACCCAGGTCAAGGGCACGTCGGAGACCCATCCGGACCTTTCCCCCAATGACGAGTGGGCGGATTTCGAGATCTATGACCGTCTGCTGGGCGTCTATACCGTGTCGAAGACCGATGGCAGCTATGTGCGCCAGGCGTTTCAGCGCGGGCTCGCACTGGCCGAAGAAAAGGGGTTCAACCCCTTCCACTTCGGCCTTGTGGCGGCTTCGGATTCGCACGTTGTTGGGGGTGCGTACGCCGAGAGCAACTACTGGTCGAAGGTGGGCATCGTGGATGGAACGCCCGTCGCGCGCGGATCCATTCCCGCAGATGGGGCCAAGGACTGGTCCAATCAGCCAGACACATTGCAGGTCAACAATGCCCGGGAATGGTTCTCCCGCTGGAGCGCCGCGGGGCTCACGGGCGTATGGGCCGAAGAAAATACCCGGGACTCCATCTTCGATGCCTTCCGGCGCAAGGAGACGTTCGGCACGACTGGACCGCGCATGAAGGTCCGGTTTTTTGCGGCAGACAGTTTCGGAGACGACATCCTCAACGCACAGGATCTTGTCTCGCGGGCTTACAAGGCAGGTGTCCCGATGGGGAGCGATCTGATCGGGCAAAGTGAAGCGTCGCCTGAGTTTCTGGTCTGGGCGCAGCGCGATCCGAACGCTGCCCCCCTGCAGCGCGTCCAGGTGGTGAAGGTGACGAGCCAGAACGAGACGGTTTTCGATGTGGCCTGCGCACAAGGCGTACCCGATGCGACGACGCATCGCTGCGCCGACAATGGCGCTGCAGTCGATCAAGCGACCTGCACGCCGCTTGGAGACGGTGCGGCTGATTTGAAAGCGCTGTGGCGGGATCCTGCGTTCAAGGCATCGGAGAATGCGGCATACTACGTTCGCGTGCTGGAAAACCCGACTTGCCGCTGGTCGACCTGGGAGGCGATCCGCAATGGAACCCCGCCAAGGCCGGACGTCCCCGGCACCATCCAGGAGCGCGCCTATACGTCGCCCATCTGGTACATTCTGGCAAACTGATCCGTGTTTCAGAAACTCGTCCGGGACCCGCTGGTCCACTTCGTTTTGGCGGCGCTGCTGATCTTTGGCATCAGTCAGGCGTTGTCCGGCTATGGCGCACGTGAAGACACGATACGGTTGAGCCGCGCGGATATCGAACGTCTTGCCGCGCTTTATGCAACGGAAACCGGCGCGCTTCCGGGGCCGGATGAGTTGCGTTCGTTGATCGTTGATCAGGTTGAGACGCTTGCACTCGCGCGGGAGGCCCGGCGCCTCGGGCTTGAAGAGGGCGATGTGGTTGTCGAACGCCGGCTGGCGCAGAAGATGCGTTTCATGGTCGACGATCTCGCCAACCCCGCCGATCTGGATGAGCCGGAACTCCGGCGCTGGTTCGATGATCATCGGGACGAATTCGCCGTGCCGGCTTTGTACAGCTTCGATCACGTCTATTTTCGAGAGGCGTCAGATCCTCGCATGCGGGGCGTCCTGTCCGAACTGAAAGGCAAGCCGGGCGCGGATTGGCTCACGCAGGGCGACGCGTTCATGCTTCAACGCCAATATGGCGAGTTGCCGGCCCGGGAAGTCGTCCGGCTGTTCGGCGCCGAATTCGCGCAGGCGTTGGCGTCACTGCCGGCGGACGGAACCTGGCAGGGGCCGGTGACGTCCGCCTTGGGCGGGCATCTCGTGCGTGTGACGCATGTTTCGCCGGCGAACTCACCCGAGTTTGATTCCGTGAAGGGCGAGGCACTTGAGCGTTGGCGAAATCAAGCGCGGCTTGAGGCAAATGCCAAGGCGGTGTCCGATATCGTGGCGCGCTACAAGGTCGAGATTGAAGGCCTGTCACCGTGATGGCAGGCTTTCGGTTCTGGCTACTTGTTTTGGGCCTCGGTCTGTTGGCTGGCCGGGCCGCGGCACATGAGGTGCGGCCCGCCTATCTCGAGATCCGCCAAGCGGCGGATCAAGTTTATGACGTGACATGGAAACAACCGATTCTGGGCGAACGCATCCTGCGGCTCGAACCGGTTTTTCCGGAAGCGTGCGAACGCGGCGCGGAGACAGCTGAGAATGTTGGTGCGGCTCTGGTGCGCCGCTTTACGGTCAGCTGCGAACTTGAAAGCCGGGAAATAGGGATCGCCGGACTTGAACGTACACTGACGGATGTCTACTTGCGGATTGAACGCCCGGATTCGCCCGTTTTTTCGGCTGTGCTGCGGCCCGGATCGCCATCCGTGATCTTCACAGACGCAAGCAATCCGGGTGTGCTTGCCTACCTCATGATCGGGGTGGAGCACATTCTCCTTGGTTGGGATCATCTTTTGTTTGTGGCCGGGTTGGTGCTGCTGGTGCACTGGCGCCAGCTCGTTGCAACCGCGACGGCATTCACATTGGCCCATTCGATCACGCTGTCCCTGTCCGCGCTCGCAGGGATCCGTCTTCCGGGGACGCCCGTTGAGATCGTGATCGCCCTTTCGATCGCCCTGATCGGGCTGGAGGCGGTTCGCCGGATGCGCGGCGAAAGCGGGCTGAGTGCGCGCTATCCCTGGGCGATCGCGTTTGGTTTCGGACTGATCCATGGTTTCGGGTTTGCGGGGGCGCTCGCCGAAATCGGTCTGCCGAAGGGCACCGAGTTTGCTGCGCTATTGCTGTTCAATCTTGGCGTCGAACTTGGGCAGATTGCCGTGATCGGCGGGTTGCTCGCCGCCGGTTGGCTGGTAACCCGGGTTCGGCCCGGTCAGCTTGCGATGTTGCGATACGCGGGCGCATATGCCGTCGGCATAGCAGGGGCGTACTGGGCCATAGAACGTCTCGCCCTGCTGCTGGGGCCGGCCTTCGCGCTCGCCTGAGGGGCGCTGTTGCGGGAGGGGGCCGGTCGCTTCAGCGCAACCGGTCTTGAGACGGCCGGGAAGCGCCGAAGACGCCTAGATCATTGCCGCGCCTTTGGCCGCAATCATTATGGTCGGCGTATTCGTATTGCCGGACGTTATCTGCGGCATAACCGACGCATCAATAACCCGCAGTCCGCCGAGCCCTCTCACGCGCAACCTGGCGTCGACCACAGCCATGGGGTCATTGATCCGCCCCATCTTCGCTGTGCCAACAGGGTGGAATATTGTGGTGCCTATGTCGCCTGCGACTTTGGACAATTCCCGGCCAAGAGACGAGGGGCCCGGGACATATTCCTCGGGGTCGAACTGCGCCAGCGCGGGTTGTTGCATAAGTCGCCGCGTCAATTCGATCGCATCGGCTGCAACCTGTTTGTCTTCGTCCGTATCAAGATAGTTCGGATCGATGATCGGGGCCGCTGCAGGATCATTGGACGAGATCCTGATCGTTCCCCTCGACGTCGGCCGCAGGTTGCATGCCGCCACCGTAATGGCTGGAAATCGATGCAAGGGCTCGCCAAACTTGTCGAGCGACAGGGGCTGAACGTGAAACTGGACGTTCGCGCGCGTCTGATTTTCGCTTGAGCGTGCGAATAGGCCGAGCTGTGACGGCGCCATGGTCAAGGGTCCGCGCCGCCACAAGGCATAGTCCAGCCCCATCTTCACTTTGCCGAGCAGCGCGTAATAACTTTGGTTGAGCGTTTCGGCGCCGGAGACCTTGTAGACAGCCCGTTGCTGGAGGTGGTCTTGCAGATTGGCGCCGACGCCGGGCAAATCCAGGATCGGCGCTATGCCCGCTTGCGTCAGTATGGACGCAGGGCCGATGCCCGAGCGTTGCAGAATCTGCGGGCTGCCGATTGCCCCGGCACACAAGATGACCTCCGCATGCGCCCTGGCCCAGTACCTTTGCCCGTTCTGCCTGAAGATCAGTCCCGACGCTCTGCCTTGGTCGATCGTCAGGCTCTCGATCAGCGCGCCTGTTTCCAGACGGAGGTTTCTTCGGCCCCGTGCGGGCTTCAGAAAACCTCGCGCGGCAGACCAACGGCGTCCAGCCTTCTGATTGACGTGAAAATAGCCGGAGCCTTCATTATCGCCGGTATTGAAGTCCGGCGTTCTCGGGATGCCCAGTTGCAACGCTGCGTCGCGAACCGCGTCCAGGATTTGCCATTTCACGCGAGGCGGCTCAACGCGCCATTCCCCGCCCACGCCATGGAAATCGCTTTCACCGAGGAAATGGTCTTCGATGTCGCGAAACACGGGCAATACATCGTCCCACCCCCAACCCGGCAGCCCGCCATCGCGCCACGCGTCATAGTCCGCGGCCTGGCCGCGCATGGTGATCATGGCGTTGATGGCTGACGAGCCGCCAATCACCTTCCCGCGCGGATACGCGAGGGCCCGCCCATTCAGGCCAGGCTGCGGTGTGGTTTCAAACATCCAGTCGCAGCGCGGGTTGCCGATCGCAAACAGATAGCCGACCGGAACATGATACCAGATCCAATTGTCCCGCCCGCCCGCCTCGAGCAGCAGGACCCGTTTTGAAGGATCCGCCGACAGCCGATTGGCAACAACACAACCGGCTGAGCCTGCGCCGGCAATAATGTAGTCGTAGTCGCCGGCAAACGGCGCGGGCGTTTCGTTCATCAATCTGGCAGCACGTCGATGAAGCGTCCGCCATGCTTGGCCAAACGCTTCAGCGTTTCAGACGGTGAAAATCGCTCGTCCGTCGCCGCGAGACGCTCCATCGTTGCCAGAACCGTCTCGGCGCCAACCATGTCGCCGTACAGCATCGGCCCCCCTTTGTCGGCGGGCCAGCCGTAGCCATTCAGCCAGACGATATCGATATCGGAGGCGCGCTGCGCCTTCTTTTCTTCAAGTATCTTGAGGCCCTCATTGATCATAGGGTGAATACAGTCTGCAATGATCGCGTCAGGTCCGGGGGCGGCGCCAGACGAAACACCTGTTATCTCCGCGATGATCTTCGCGGTGACGTCCGACGGAATTGGGCGCCGGTTTTCATCGTAATCGTAATAGCCTGCGCCCGTTTTCTGGCCCCGGCGGTCCAATTCACAAAGGGCATCCCGGATCGGGTTTGCCGTCTTGGCGCCTTTCTTCCATCCGATATCGAGACCGGCGAGATCGGACATCTGATACGGCCCCATTCGAAAGCCAAATGTGTTCAGTGCAGAGTCCACATCCCAGGGCATGGCACCTTGAGCGACAAGTCTCTGAGCTTGCGCCTGGCGCGCAAACAAGATGCGGTTGCCGACAAAACCCGGACAGACTCCCACGAGGACCGCGATCTTGTTGATGGTCTTGGCGAGATCCATGCAGGTGGCGATCACGTCATTGGCAGTGTGATCCGCGCGAACGATCTCGAGCAATTTCATCACATTCGCGGGCGAGAAAAAGTGGAGCCCGATCACATCCTCCGCGCGCTTGGTGACGCTCGCGATCTCGTCGATATTGAGCGCCGAGGTATTGGTCGCCAAGATTGCGCCTGGCTTCAGAATTCGGTCAAGCTCGGAGAATATCTGCTTCTTCAATCCCATGTCTTCGAACACGGCTTCGATCACCAGATCGCAATCGGCCAAGGCCTCCATCTCCATTGTGCCGGTCAGATGTCCCATGCGTTCAGCGACCTCAGCCTGAGGAAAGCGGCCATTGTCGGCGCTGCGCTGGTAATGACCGCGCACCACTCCGAGACCGCGATCAAGCGCCTCCTGCTTTTGCTCGAGAATCAAGACCGGAATGCCCGCAGAGGCGAAGTTCATGGAAATGCCGCCGCCCATCGTTCCGGCGCCGATTACGCCGACTTTCGCAATCTTGCGCCGCGGCGTGTTCGTGGGGACGTCCGGGACGAGCCAGGCTTCACGCCCGGCCTGCGCGATATAGTCGGAAACCTCGGTCGGCGTCATGGAGATGGCAGGCATCGTGTTCTCTTTCGTTTGTTCTGCGCCTCGGTGCAGGCAGCGTCCTGGAAAAGACTCGGTCGATCCTACTCCCTTATTCCGGGGCTATGGAAGCTTTGATGCCGAACGGATCCATAGGCGTTTGTCGGCAGGGCAGGGGTCAAGTCGCTGCGGGATGCCGCGCATCGCGACTGTCGAAGACGCCTCGTCGCCACGCGTCCCAAGGCCCGGTGGCCACCGCCCGATGACGCCCAACGGCGTGCCCCTTGTCGGACCGACCTGCTTTGAAAATCTCTGGCTGAACACCGGTCATGGCACTCTCGGCTGGACCATGTCCTGCGGTTCGGCCCGTGTCATCGCGGACCAGATCTCGGGCCGCGTGCCTGCGGTGTCCTTGCACGGCTGAGGGGTCGGCGCGCGGCGCCGCCGTTCAGCGGTCAGGCCCGGGCGGAC
>JBGSOU010000241.1:0-15187 GCA_041739025.1 Hyphomonas sp. | reverse complement strand
TTCTGGGCCAGATCGGCCGGCAGGCGCCGCGCCTCTTCCTGCTCCGCCGCGCGCGCGGCAAGCTCCGGCAGGAGCGGCGTCAGGGCGGCAGCAAAACCGGGAGCGGATCGGGTATCAGGCATGCGCAATTCGTAGCGTGTTTCCGCGCCGCTTCAAAGCCTGAGTTCGGCGTGCAGTTTCAACGGCGCCGCATGACGCCACGACATCACCAGCGCCGAGCGCAGTGTGACCGCGTCGCAAGCGTTCAGCCGGATCGATGTGGCACCCTTTTCGCCCCACTTGTTGGGCACGGGAAAGAAGATCGCGGGCTCGGATTCGCAGACGAGCGCCTGCTCTTCCACCGTCAGAAAGACGTTGGAAAACGCGTGATGCGGCGGCAGGGTACAGAAGATCTTGCCCTTCGGCGCATCAACCCGGAAGCTGGCCCAGTCAAAGTGCGGCCGCTCGAGGGCTCTCGGCAGCGCGAGCGCAGCCGCGCGAAGCTTGGCGGGCGTGATCATGGGTTCATCCTTACAAGGACAAGGCGCCAAGAATGGCCGCGCCCAGCAAACCGCTCAGCACAATGCCGAAATAGACGCTGTCGAGCAAAAGCGTGCGGGTGACCGATGCGAACCGGCCGCGCTGGTAGACCACCCGGTTCAGCCGGTAGAGATACCAGTTCGAATAGACCGCCAGAGCCAGGATCACCCAGCCCAGTCCGATCAGCATCGACAGCAGGAACCCGGCGGCCATGACGAAGAACAGCGCCGAATGGAAATGCAGCGAAACGATCAGGTGATCAAAGAACAGGAACTGCCGGCGCCAGAGATAGACCAGCGCGAGCAGGCAGGCATACACAGGCAACAGCACGAACATCATGCGCGGGATCCACTGCTGTGTTGCCCGGGCGAGTCGCATCGGATCCTCCATCACCTCGGCAAACGAGGCGGCGTCCGCATTGCCGAGCTCTCCGGCCTCGCGCATTGCATCGACGGCTTCCTGCGGCACGAAGCCGGCCCATTCCTCCTCCGGCGCGGCCGCTTCACCGCGCGCGTCGGGCGCAAGCCCGGGAATGCCGCTTTTCCAGGCCGCCTCGACCGCATCCAGCACGCGGATCGCCTCGCGGTATTCCTCCTCGCTCGTGTCGCCGTCCGCATAGGATTGTTCGATCTCGGCGCGGGCCTCCGCCATCGTGCGGCCGTCATCGGCCCTGATCCGGATGCCCTGCCCCGTGACCAGCGGCAGGAAGACGAAAAAGATGAGCGAGGCAAAGACATACAGGCGGAAGGGCGGGATGAAGCGGGCGCGCTGGCCGTCAAGATAGGCGCGCGTCATGCGCCCGGGGTGCATGAGGAGGTCCGGCAGGGTCTGGGCGATCCGGCCATCCAAGGAAAAGAAGGTCTCGAGGCTTTCGCCGACAAGGGCCCAGAACGGCCGCCGGATGCTGTGCCCGCTTTGCCCGCAATCCTGACAGAATTCGCCGGCCAGCACCGCGCTGCAATTCAGGCAGGTCTCGCGTTCGCGCGGCCCGCCCGCCCGGGTCAGGCCTGCGGCGGCATCCGCGGCCGCATGCTCGATCGCGCCGTCGACTGCGCTGCCGAATTCATCACTCATGTGCTTTGCCCCCTGCAGCAGCCCTTGATTTCACAAGGGCGCAGGCTTTGGCAACTGTCCGCCGCCGGATGCGGGCCGTCAGCGAAAGATTTTCGGCTTGTTCGCCTGGAAACGGAGCGTCGCCTCCCGGAAGCCTTCGACCCGGCCATCCGGCGCAAGCGCGTAGGTCTGCTCGCGCAGGTACTCCATGAGGCCTCGGCGTTTGCCCGCCGCGTCCAGTGTTTCCGGCGTCAGCGTTTCCCCGATCTCGACGCGCAGGGTCTTGCCCATCCGGCGGCGCACTTCGCGGAATACAAGCGCAAGGCGCAGCTCCAGCGACAGGTGCGAAGCGATCTGGAACAGGCGCGAGTTCTGGCCGTCAAAAAAGACTGGCGTCACATGCGCGCGGCTCTGGGTGATGAGCTTGGCCGTAAACGGCTTCCATTCATCATCGACCGCGAGCGGGTCAAACGGGCGCGGTGTCGTCGCCACGCCGCCGCTCGGAAACACGACGATGCAGCCGCCGCCCTTGACGTGCGCCAGCGCGTCCCGGCGCATGGCAACATTCGCTTCGATCGCTTCCCGCGTTCCGGCAAAATCCACCGGCAGCAGGTAAGGGCGCGCCTCGGGCAAGGCATCCAGAACGGAATTGGTGAGTACCTTGAAATCCGTCCGCCGCAGGCTGATCAGCCAGCTGATGATCAACCCGTCGAGCACACCGAAAGGGTGATTGGCGACCACCACCAGCGGACCCTCGCGCGGGATCAAGGCATGCTTGCTGGCGGAGAATTGCACGTCGAGATCGAGAAGGCGGATCGCCGCCTCGAAGAAGGGCACATCCCGCGACAGGTCGGCGCGGTAATGGTCATACAGCTGCTTGATCTTCTGCTGCCCGGACAGCCGCTCGACCGTCTGCACCAGACGCCGCTTCAGCGGATCCTCGAAATAGGCCGCGTAGGAAAGCTCGGGCTCCGGCTCCAGCACGGTCAAAGCCGCCACATCCGCGCTAGGTTGTTCTTCTGCATGTCCGAGGAACCGCCGACAATCGGCATGCTGAGCAGTTCGCGCACATTGCGTTCGATGTCATAGGCGTCCGACAGGCCATAGGCGCCGATCACCTGCTGGCAGGCAAGGCCGATCTCGACACCCGTATCGGCCACGAAGAGTTTTGCCATCGCAGTCTCGGCCGAGCAGGGCTTTCCCTCCCCCGCCAGCCAGGCGGCATGATACAGCATGTGGCGGCAGGCCGCGAGCTTCGTCCGTGCCGTGACGAGCTTGTGGGCAACCGCCTGATGTTTGCCGATGGGTTTGCCAAACTGCACCCGCTCGCCGGCATATTTCCAGGCCTCGTCCAGTGCCGCGCGGGCAATACCATACGCCACGGCCGTTATTTCGATCTTCTCGACATCGAGCGCGCGGCCCGCCAATGCCTCCCAACCCTTGTTCCATTTGTCCGGCCCGCCGACGATGGCGCTCTCCGGAAGGCGGACGTCATCCAGGAAGACGTCCATCGAATGGGTATAGCGCAGGTTCGAATGCTCGATGGGTTGCATTGACACGCCTTCGGCATTCGTCGGCACCAGCACGAACGTCAGATTGCCATGCCGGTCGCCCGGCTCGCCCGAGCGGCAAAGGCAATAGATATAGTCGGACCAGTCGGCCCCCGTGCACCAGCGCTTGGCGCCGTTCAGGATCAATTCGCCGTCCTTGCGCTCGACCCGCGTCTCGACGCTCGGCAGGTCGCCGCCGACATTCGGCTCCGAGAGGCCGTAACAGAGAAACATCTCGCCGCGCGCCAGCTTCGGCAACAGCGCTTGCTTCTGGGCCTTTGATCCGTTCTCGGAGATGTTCAGACCGCCATAGAACGCCGCATGGATGAACGGCCCGGCCATGCTCGGCCCGCCCTGGCAAAGCTCCTCGATCACGGCGGCGGCCGCGAAGATGTCCTCACCCTGCCCGCCATATTCCTCCGGGATGGTCAGGCCGATCAGGCCCATCTCCGCCAGTTCCTTGAACAAGCTGCGGTCCCAGGTCGCCGCCTTGTCCCATTCCCGCCGCTTCTCGCGCGGCATCTTCTCCGCCACCCAGCGCGACAGCTGACGGCGGAGTTCGGTGACATGCTCAGGCTCGGAGGCAAAACTGGTGGACATCACCCGGTTAGACCCTTGTTTGAAGCAACAGGAAAGAGGTTAGCGCTGCATCGCGGGGCTGGAAACTCCGGGCCAGGCCGGTTCAGCCGTGACCATAGGCCGACTCCCCGTGCGTCGAGGAATCAAGACCGTTCGTTTCATCTTCTGCCCTGACCCGCAGCGGGATCACCCGGCCGATGGCCAGAAGGATCGCCGCCGACACGATCACCGAATAGAGGCAGACGCTGACCACACCGGTCAACTGGGCGAGCAGCTTGTCCCCGAACGGCATTCCGCCCAGCCCCGGCGCCATCGGCCCGAGGCCGGCGAGGAAGGGAATCAGCAAGGTGCCGAGGATTCCACCAACACCATGGACCGCGAAGACATCGAGGCTGTCGTCGATCTTCAGCCGCCCGCGTACGTAGACCACCGCCATGTAGCACGTGCCCGCCGCAAGGATGCCGATCAGCACAGCGCCGGCGGGACCAACCGAGCCTGCGGCGGGTGTAATGGTCGCGAGGCCGGCAATCGTGCCGGTGGCGATCCCGATCAGGGTGGGCTTGCCATACTTCATCCACTCGATCGCCATCCAGACCAGCGCGGCGGTTGACGCCGACAGGTGTGTCACCAGCATGGCGTGTCCGGCGGCAGCGTTGGCGCCCAGAGCGGAGCCTGCATTGAAGCCGAACCAACCGACCCAGAGCATCCCGGCGCCCAGCATCACGAAGGCCGGATTGTGCGGCGGGCGCAATTCGGAGGGAAAGATGGCACGCTTTCCCATCATCAACACGAAGACGAGCGAACTCACGCCGGCGGTCGCATGCACGACCAGGCCGCCGGCGAAATCGCTGACGCCCCGTTCAGCCAGCCAGCCGCCGCCCCAGACCCAGTGGGCAACCGGCGCGTAGACCAGCAGCAACCACAGCCCGCTGAAGGCCAGAACCGCCGCAAAATTTACTCGTTCCGCGTACGCACCGACAATCAAGGCCGGCGTGATGATGGCAAACGTCATCTGGAACATCACGAAGACCGTCTCGGGAACGGTCCCGACCGTGGCTTCGGGCGCTATGCCGCCGAGAAATGCCTTGCCAAGGCCGCCCCAAACCTGACCGGCACCCGCGGCCGGCCCGTTGCCGTCGCCGAAGGCGATCGAATAGCCGGCGACAAACCACAGGATCGACATCAGGCACGCAATCGCGAGGCATTGCGCCAGGACAGAGAGCAGGTTCTTCCATTGCACCAAACCGCCATAGAAGAGCGCCAGGCCGGGCAGCGTCATGAACAGCACCAAGGCCGTCGAGGTCAGGATCCAGGCGGTGTCGCCGGTGTCTGCCGATGCGGCTCCGGCGCCGGAAAGCATCATCACAAGCACGAGCGCCGCGCGCGCAAAGCCGGCACGGCCAGATGGTCCAGTGTTCATTGTCGGCGCCCTCCCAAAGCGTCCTGCTTCTGCGTGAGGCTCGAAGCGCGGGCGTGACCCGCCCGTCATGGCATCCGTCAGAAATCCCAGCGGAGTGACCAAAATTTCAGCGTTCGGGCAAGCGCGCATTTGCCCCGGCCGCCCATTCCGTCACGGAAGGCGGGGATCGTCGCCGATCTGATCCAGCAGATAGGGCGTTGACTGGTACACCTGGTTGATCCAGTTGCCGAACAGGAGATGCGCGTGGCTGCGCCATCGGTTCAGCGGCGGCCGCGCCGGATCGTCGCCGGGGAAGTAATTGTGCGGCACGGCTATCGGAATGTCCTGCGACCGGTCGCGCTCGAATTCCTCCTTCAGGGAGAAGGAATCATATTCGACATGGTTGAACATGTAGAGGCTGCGGCGGGCGGCGTCCTGCAACAGGCTTGGCCCGGTCTTCTCGCAATCGACCAGCAGGTCCAGCGCCGGACGCGCCAGCACATCCTCGCGGTGCACCTCGGTCCAGCGCGACACCGGAATCAGAAAGTCGTCTGAAAAGCCGGAAAGATAAGGCGAGGCCGGCGCAAGATTGCGCTGGCGGAAGACACCGAAGGCCTTTTCGGCCAGCTGGTATTTCGGCAGGCCGTGGAAATGCCACGCCGCCGCCATCGCGCCCCAGCAGATGTAGAACGGCGAGTGCACATTCGTCCGTGTCCAGTCGAAGATCTGTGCCAGTTCGTCCCAATACGTGACGTCTTCGAACGCCAGCTGCTCCACCGGCGCGCCCGTGACGATGAAGCCGTCAAACTTCCGTTCCCGGATTTCTTCCCAGGTCTGGTAGAAGCTGATCAGATGCTCGGCCGAGGTGTTCTTCGGCTGGTGGCCGCCGATCCGCACCAGCGTCAGCTCGACCTGCAGGGGCGAGGCGCCGATCAGCCGGGCAATCTGCGTCTCGGTGCGGATCTTGTTCGGCATCAGATTCAGGAGGGCGATCTGCAGCGGGCGTATATCCTGCCGGATGGCATCGGAATCGCGCATCACCGCCACGCCCTCTTTCAGCAACGTCTCGCGCGCCGGCAGCGTATCGGGAATCTTGATCGGCATGACACAGTCGTCCTCATCGGCCCGCTTCAAGGCAAAACCTGCCGCGACTGAGGGGGAAAAGCGGGAAACCAGACAGACTGGCTGCCCCCGCATCTCGGCCCTTTAGCGACTTGTTTAACGTGGCTGCAAGCCGGCCGGCCAAATCACCACGAAAGGGATTTAGTACGGGCAAGGCGCGGCGTCAAATCCCCTCCCCGTGCGGGTGAGCCCGGCGCTACTCCCCCGTCAGCTTCGGCGGGCGCTTTTCCTTGAAGGCGGTCACCGCTTCGTGCCGGTCGGAGAGGTAGTTTGACACGCTTTCCCAGCCGATGCTGGCGTCCATCAGCTGCGCGGCGAGGGCCCGCAGCGGTATGTTGGCGGTGGTCTTGGTCCAGCGCACCGCCCATTTCGGGTTCGCGAGGATCTTGCCGGCGATCTCGTCCACCTTGGCATCCAGCTCTGCTCCGGGCACGGCATAGTTGATCAGGCCGAGGCGCTGGGCTTCCTTCGCGTCCAGAAGGTCGCCGGTCATCAAGAGTTCCTTGGCCTTGGCGAAGCCGATCAGCTGCGGCCAGATCAGCGCGCCGCCATCGCCCGCCACAAGGCCCACCTTCACATGCGGATCGCCGATCTTTGCGGTCTCATCCGCGATGATCACATCACACAGCAGCGCAATCGTCGCGCCCAGCCCGGCCGCGGCGCCGTTCATCCGGCAGAGGATCGGCTTTTCCATCTGCAGCAACGTCACGACGATCTGCTTGGCATCCCAGCCGATGGCCCGGAAGCGTTCGGGATGCGCGATCTGTTCCTCGAACCAGTCAAAGTCCCCGCCCGCACAGAAGGCGCGGCCCTTGCCGGACAGGATGATCAGGTCGCTTTCAGCGTCGCGCTGCAGGCAGTTGAACACCAGCGCCAGCTCGGTATGCATCGCCTCGTCCACCCCGTTCACCGGATGTGACGAGGTGATGAAAGCCGTCAGCACACGCCCCTTCCGCTCGAAGGTGAAGCGTTCCCATTTGTCCTGCGTGATGTCGTAATGCGCGCTCATCGTTTCCTCCGGCCGGTTTTATGCCGGCGAACCTAACCTGCCCGGCGGCAAAGTCACGGGGGGCTGACCGCGCCCCGGCCAAGCGTTAGACCTGCGCGCCTGAAGGAGACCGCCGCCATGCCCAAGGACACCCTCTTCCTGCTGCCGCCCGGCTTTGCCGCCAACCGAACGCGCGAATTCTGCCCCGAATGCGCGGAGATCTGCGGCGTGCTCGCCTGGTACCCTGCCCTGAAGGAGACGCTCGACATCGTCTATGTCGGCATCGGCCACCCCCGCGCCGAGATCACCGCCCTCTTGGGAGACGGTCGCCACAATGCCCCGACCCTCGTGCTGCACCCGGGCAGCCCCCGCGCCGAGGGCCTGCCCTATTCCGAAGCGAACGGCCACACCTACCTGCCCTCCGCCCGCCTGATCGCGAAACACTTCGCCGCGCTGCACGGCACGCCGGTGCCGAGAGGGCACTGACCGCCGCCCCCCTTGCCTCCCGCTGCGTCAGGCCGTCCAATTCACGCCAGAGAACACACCGGAGGAACGACATGCCCGCAGCGCCCGTGAAAACCCGCATCACCGACATGCTCGGCATCGAGAAGCCGATCATCCAGGCAGCGATGGGCTGGATCGCCCGCGCGCCGCTCTCCTCCGCCGTCTCGAATGCGGGCGGCATGGGCATCATCGAAACCTCTTCGGGCGAACTCGATGCGATCCGCGGCGAGATCCGGAAAATGAAAACGCTGACGGACAAACCCTTCGGCGTGAACGTCGCGCAGGCCTTCGTGCGCGATCCCGGCATCGTGCAGTTCATCATCGACGAGGGCATCCGGTTCGTCACCACCTCGGCCGGTGACCCGATGAAATATACCGGCATGCTGAAGGAAGCGGGCCTCACCGTGTTCCACGTCGTCCCCTCCCTCGCCGGCGCCCTGCGCGCCATCGAGGCGGGTGTTGACGGGCTGATCGTCGAGGGCGGCGAAGGCGGCGGCTTCAAGAACCCCAAGGATGTCGCTTCGATGGTGCTGATCCCGCAGGTCTGCGAACAGGTCTCGGTGCCCGTCGTCGCCGCCGGCGGCATCATGGACGGGCGCACGATGGCGGCCGCCTTTGCGCTCGGCGCCGAAGGCGTGCTGATGGGCACGCGCATTCTGTCCAGCGCCGAAAGCCCGGTGCACGCCAACTGGAAAGACGCCATCATCAACGCCGATGCGACCGACACAGTATTCCTAAACCGGCAGGGCCCAGGCCCGGCCTTGCGCGCCCTGCGCACCGACCGCACCACGCGGCTGGAAAAAGAGGGCAGCCCGAACATCTTCGGCGAGTTCGCCGGCACGCAGGACGTCTATTTCGGCGGCAATCTCGAAGCGGGCATCGCCCTCACCGGCCAGGTCGCCGGGCGCATCTCCGAGGTGAAACCCATCGCGCAGATCTTCGAGGAAACGCTGGAAGCGTATCACCGCGTCGTCGCCAGCCTGCCGCGCTGACAGCGCCTTGCCGCATTTGGGCCGTTTCCGGGTCATTTCCGCCCACCCCTGACCTTTTTATTGGAAGTCGCTACCCCCGGCCGCTAAACATGCGGGCACGTAGCCATTTCCAAAGGAAGACTGATGAAGATGTCTGAAGCCCTGAAGGGCGGCGCGGCCGCCCTGGTTCTCGTCGCAACTGCCGCTTGCGGAGACACCGGCGCCGAAAAACCGGCCGCCGCCGTCACCCAGATCGAACTGCCGGAACTCAACGTCACGGATGCCGAGCTGGAAGGTAACCCGTTCCGCGCCGAGTGGACGGGCGCCTACGGCCTTCCGCCCTTCGCCGAAATCGAGACCGGGCATTTCAGGCCGGCCATCCTGAAAGGCATTCTCGAGGCGCGCGCCGAAGTGCAGGCCATCGTCGACAATGCCGACGCGCCGACTTTCGAGAACACGATCCTCGCTTACGAGCGCACCGGCCAGTCGCTGAACAAGGTCATGGGCGTCTTCGGCAACCTCTCCAGCACCGACACCAATCCGGAAATCCAGGCGCTGGAAGCCGAAATCTATCCGATCCTGTCCACAGAGCGCGATGCCGTCACCTTCAATCCGAAGATGTTTGCCCGGATCAAGGCCGTCTACGAACAGAAGGACAGCCTCGGCCTCGACGAGCAGGACGCGCGCCTGCTGGAATTGACCCATCGCAACTTCGTGCGCGCCGGCGCCGGCCTCTCCCCGGACGTCCAGGCGGAAGTCTCCAAGGTCAATGCCGAGCTCTCCAGCCTCACGACGGCGTATGGCCAGAACCTGCTCGCCGCCTCGAAAGGATTCAAGCTGGTCGTCACCGACGAAGCCCGGCTGAAAGGCCTGTCGGCGGATTTCAAGAACGCGCTGGATGCGGACGGCAACAAGACCTGGGAAATCGGTCTCGACCGTCCGGTCTTTGAAGAGTTCATGACCACGGCGGAGGACCGTGATCTGCGGGCCCAGCTGTTCGATGGCTACCGGCTCCGCTCATCGTCGGGCGAGTTCGACAACAACCCGCTGATCCTGAAGATCGTCCAGCTGCGCGCCAAGCGCGCCGCGCTGATGGGCTACAAGAGCCATGCCCATTACGTCCTCGAGAACCGCATGGCGAAAACGCCGGAAGCGGCCATCGACTTCCTGGCCAAGGTGCTCGCGCCTGCGCTGAAGCGCGCCGCCGAAGAACAGGCCGACATGGAAAAACTGGCCGGCACGCCGATCACGGGTTCCGACTGGTGGTACTATGCAGAGAAAGTCCGCTCCGCAAAATATGCCTTCGACGAGAGCCAGTTGCGCCCTTACTTCCAGCTCGACAGCGTGCGTGACGGGGCATTTGAAGTCGCCGAGCGCCTGTTCAACATCACCCTGGAACCTTCGGACGTCAAAGGCTGGCACCCGAGCGTCCAGGCCTATGATGTGAAGGACAATGCGACGGGCGAGCACCTCGGCCTGTTCATGATCGACATGTTCTCCCGCGATTCCAAGCGCGGCGGGGCCTGGATGAGCGGATACCGCGAGTCCTCCGCGATGGACGGAAACGTGATCCGTCCGATCATCACCAACAACATGAACCTTGTTCCGCCTACGGACGGCCAGCCGGCGCTGATGTCGCTGGACGCGGTCGAAACCCTCTTCCACGAGTTCGGCCACGGCCTGCACGGCCTGCTGACCAACATCCGCTATGCCAGCTTCTCGGGCACCTATGGCGGACCTGACTATGTCGAGTTCCCGTCGCAGGTGCTTGAGCACTGGGCCACCGAGCCGCAGGTTCTCGCCGAATATGCCCGCCACTACCAGACCGGCGAAGTGATCCCGCAGGCCCTAATCGACAAGGTCAACAAGGCAGCGACCTTCAATCAGGGCTTCAAGACCACTGAATATATCGCCGCGTCGCTGATCGACCTTCACTGGCACATGCTGACGCCGGAAGAGGCGGCCGAAATCACCGACGCGCGCGCCTTCGAGACGTCGGTCCTCGCGAAATACAACATCCCGGAGACGATCGAGCCGCGTTACCGCTCGACCTATTTCTCCCACATCTTTGATGGCGGCTACTCGGCTGGATATTATGCATACCTGTGGGCAGAAATTCTGGATGCGGACGGGTTCGACGCCTTCAAGCAATCTGGCGACATCTACAATCCGGAACTCGCCGCCAAGCTGAAGAAGTGGGTCTACGAATCCGGCGGCCTTCGGGAAACGGACGAACTCTACCGGAACTTCCGCGGTTCCGATCCCGGCATCGAGCCGCTTCTGCGAAATCGGGGTTTCGCCGATCCGGCCCCTGCCGAGGGCTGAGCCGGAATCGCCGCGCCAAAAACAAAAGCCCCGCCGTCGCTGGCGGGGCTTTTTCTTGTCGGCAGGTCCGTATCCGGATCAGCCGCTGACCGATTCCTTGCAGATCACGGCCCGCACATCTTCCTCGGTCCGCGCCTTGCGCAGCGCGTCGCGCACGGCGCTCTGGCGGAATACGCGGCTGACCTGGGCCAGGGCGCGCAGGTGATCCGCACCCGAACCATCAGGCGCAAGCAGCATGAAGATCAGGTCGCACGGCCGCTCGTCGATGGCTTCGAAATCAACGCCGTGCAGCAGACGCATGAAGCCGCCGACCGGCTTTTCGAGGCCCGGCAGGCGTGCATGCGGAATGGCAACACCTTCACCGACGCCCGTGGAGCCGAGACGCTCACGTTCCATCACGGCGTCCTCGATCGCGCGCGCGCCGATCCCGGTCGCCTCGCTGAGTGCTTCGCAAAGAACGTGGATCGCCTGCTTGCGGCTCGACACGTCCTGAAGGGGGATGATCACCCCACCTTGCAGCAGGGCACTCAAATCGGTGGCCATGAATCTACCGTTCCGTGTCACTCAGGTGCGAGGTGCGATTTCTGGGTCAACCCAGCCAATGTGCCCGTCCGGGCGGCGGTAGACCATATTCAGGCCATCATGGCCAGCGTTCCTGAACATTAATGCTGGGACATCTTGCAATTCGAGCTGCATTACTGCCTCCGAAACAGTCATTGTGCGGATCTGCACGCTCGTTTCCGCAACTGTCAGGGGAGCGTCCCCTGCTTCCATACCCGTATCTTCTGAATCTTCCGTATCCGAAACGCGGATCAGCGCTTCAGCGGCCGGCATCGCCGGCATCGGCTGGGGCGCCGAGGCATGATGGTCCTTCAAGCGGCGCTTGTAGCGGCGCACCCGCTTTTCCATCTTGTCGAGGCTGGCTTCCAGCGCGGCATAGGGGTCATCGGCGCGGCCGGTCGACTGCAGCACGATTCCGGACGGCAGGTGCACATTGCAGTCCACTTCCACAAACGGGCCATGCTGGGACACGAACACGTTGGCTTCGCCGGTGCGGTTGAAATACTTCGCGACCGCTGCTTCCAGGCCATCCTCGATCCGCCCTCGCAGCGCCTCACCCAGGTCCATATGCTTGCCGGTGATCTGAATCTGCATGGGCGTCTCCTTTTCGCGGGTCGGCGGTCAAGTATGGCCCAAACTCTCCCCGTGTGCGACCCCCAACAGGATAGCGGCATGGCAAAAATCTGTAACCTTCAAGCCTTTGCGCGGCGCGCTGCCTGCCAGATCCGGAAGATCGCAGGCCCCTCGATCAGGTAACGTTTTGCCAGGCGCCGGGGCTGCGAGCCCAGCCGGAACAGCCATTCGAGCCCCGCCGTGCGCATCCATTCCGGCGCCCGCGCCACCCGTCCGGACAGGAATTCGAGGCTCGCCCCGCAGCACAGCCCGATGCCGGCTGCGCCGTCTTGCCCCAGTGCAGCCCTCGCCACCATCTCCTGCTGGGGGCTGCCCACGCACAGGAAATGGAACCGTGCCGGGTTGGCCGCGATGAAAGCCGCGGCCGCGGCAATCGCCTGCGGATTGGTCCGCAGCGGATTGGGCGGTTGATGCCAGCGGATGTCGGTCAAGCCGTAACGCACCCGGAGCGCCGCGATGTCGCTTTCGACGCCGCCGATGATCACCACGGGTTCGTCCGCGCGGATTACCGTCTCGAACAGGCCCGCCACCACATCCGCGCCCGGCGAGGCCGGCAGGTCCAGCCCGTCGAACTTTGCCAGCCGCGCCAGGATCCGGCTGTCGTTCAGCACCAGCCTGGCAGACCGGTAGAGCGGCCAGAGCTCCGGCTCCCGCTCCAGCCGCACCCGGTGGTCAGCGTTCGGCGTCACGACATAGGCGAACGGCGTCGTCGCAGACGCCTCTGCCGCCAGCCGCGCCACCGCCGCGCCGGTCTCCATCGGCTCGAAATCGAGGCCGAGAAAACGGATGTGCCTGGTCATGGTTGTCCCCGGATCTTTCAGCCCAACATGCCATGACTAGCGGCGGCGGATGAAGATTTTACTTGGTCAAAATTCTACCGTTCGGAGCATTTTTTTCGCTCGCTTTAACAATCCTTAGACGGCCTTCCGGCAAGCTTGATCCTGACCCTTCCGAAAGGTTTGACCATGTTGATGCCGCCCCGTTCAATCACTTCAGGCTTGGCTGCGCTGTTTGCGTTCGGCCTTGTCGTGGCCTGCACGCCCGCCCGGGCGGACGAAGCCGTCCAGACACTGATCACGTCGGAGGACTGGTCGTCGCTGCCCCACGATCAGCTGATCCCCAAGGCCGGAACGTCACCGGCCATTGCGGCGGCGATCGGCAACCCCGTCCTCGCAACAACCCCTGATCTGGAAACACTGGCCGGCCTCGCACGCCGCCTGTACGTTTTCAACAATCCAACCGCGCCCGAAACGCCCCAACTTCTTGCTGAGGCTCGAATGCTGCTCGGCCGGGCCTGCGATGCCGGCCAGATGCGGGGCTGCCGCGACCTCGGAAAGATCATGGTCGATGATCCGAAGACGGCGACTGACGCCATTCCCGTCCTGAACACAGCCTGCGAATCCGGAATTCTGCTCGCTTGCGGTGATCTTTCCCGCGCCTATTCGCAAGGTACCGGCGTTGCGAAAGACAAGGCCAAGGCTGAGGAATACATGAACCGTGTCTGCGAACGTCCCGACAGGATGCCCTGCGCCTATGCTGCGGAGGCGTTTGCCGCGCTCGACAAGACGGAAGCTCTGAAACGCCTCACCGAAGGTTGTGAAGCGAACACGGTGTTTGCCTGCCACTGGGGCGCGATCATTGGTGCCAAGAGCAAGGATCCGGCCGAACAATCCCTCGCGCTTCGCCTGTTCGACAAAGGCTGTGCGGCAGGACTCGGCGCCTCATGCCAAGGCGCCCTGCACAGCACATATGACGGCCACGGCACCCCCGATCACCTCGACCTTGCCATCCGGACCGTCGATGGGTTCTGCCGCCGCGGAGACGCCGGAAGCTGCATTCAGATGATTAACGTCTATTCGGCGCCCGAAAACACGCCGCTTGTCCCAGACCCCGTCAAGGTTTTCGCCTACGACAAACTGGGCTGTGACGCCGGGCACCTCGATAGCTGCCGCTGGATGGCCGAAGCGCTTGAAGCCGGCGCGGGCACGGCGAAGAGCCTCGAGAAGGCCGGCAAGATCTACAGAGACCTCTGCGACCAGGGCGACCGGCAAATGTGTCAGGAGGCGGCACGGGTTGAAGTGGCGCTGTCGCCCATTGCCGAAAAAGCCACTCCGGACAGCGTGAAGCGCGCCGT
Source organism: Hyphomonas sp. (assembly GCA_041739025.1). GTDB lineage: Bacteria > Pseudomonadota > Alphaproteobacteria > Caulobacterales > Hyphomonadaceae > Hyphomonas. Next base: position 849 of record JBGSOU010000241.1, on the reverse strand, counting down.
GATCGACCGGGCCTGCGAGATCGGTGACGGCGAAGCCTGCCGCGGCATCGCCTGGTGGCACGTTTTCGGCGAGGAGGGCCACGCGAAGGATATTGCGCTGGCCGAAGCGCACTTCATCGCCGGCTGCGACAAGGGGGCGTCGAACGCCTGCATCGATGTAGGCTCGCTGAAGGATTGGGCCCAGTTCGGCATGCCGGAGGACAAGCGGGCGGCGCTTGGCTATTACAAGCGCGCCTGCGACCTCGGAAACCCCATCGGCTGCAAGCTACAGACTGAATCGAAGGGTGCGCCGGGCTGAACAAGGTCAGGCGGCACTTCCCTTCTCCGCCTTCGCATAGCCGTGCTTCTTCAGCAGGCCGCGCAGCTGGTGGTAGGTGAGGCCCAGGGATTTGGCGGCCCGGCCTTGATGCCCTCCGGCGCGGGCGAGCGCGGTGTCGAGAAGACGCAGCTCGTAAAGGCGGACGGCTTCCGGAAAGCCGCCTGAAACACTCGACACGCCGGGGGTCTCCACAGGGGCGTTTTGTGGACGGTTTGTGGATGCCTGTTCGGGGGCCGGCGCCGGCCGCCAGGGCGAGGCGAAGGGGTCGAGCGCGGCGGGGTCGAACTGCACCGGATCATTCGGCGCAGTGATCAGGGCGCGGTGCGCCAGACGTTCGGCGAAGTTGCGCAACTCGCGAACATTGCCCGGCCAGTCATGCGTTTCGATCGCGGCAATCGCTGACGGCGCGAAGCCCGGAAAGTCCTGCGCCAGTTCCACCGCCATCCGCCGTGCGAAGAAATCCGCCAGCAGGCTCTTGTCTCCGTGGCGCACGCGCAGCGGCGGCAGCGTGATCACGTCGAAGGACAGCC
>JBGSOU010000206.1:0-1938 GCA_041739025.1 Hyphomonas sp. | reverse complement strand
GCACGACCGGGATCAGCGCCGCCACATCCCAGCTCTTCAGGCCGGCCTCCGCCACGAGGTCGATCGTGCCGGCCGCGACGCGGGCATAGCCATAGGCGTCAAGACCGTAGCGCGTGATGCGGGCGGTCGAGCGCAGATGGTTCCAGGCGCCCTGTTCGGGCGGCGTGAAGATGAAAGGATCGGTCGTGGCGATGGTGGCGAGGCGAAGGTCTGCGCAACTCGACACGCGGATCGGTTCGCTGCCCGAGGCCGTATCGAGCCGGGCGCCGCCGGGCCAGCCCAGATACCGCTCGCCGACCACCGGCTGGTCGATGACGCCGATGACGGGCACGCCGTCCGGATCCACGAGGGCGATCAGGGTGGTCCAGACCGGCAGGCCGGCCACGAAGGCGCGGGTGCCGTCAATCGGATCGAAATACCAGCGATAACCGGTTTCGGAGGGCGTATCGTCGAACTCTTCGCCGGTGACACCGTCGCCGGGCCGTTCGGCGGCGACCAGCGCGCGCATGGCCGTCTCGGCGGCCCGGTCTGCTTCAGTGACCGGGTCGAACCCGGCCCTGGATGCAGCGGCGGACTTGTCGTCGATGCTGTCCAGCCGGCGGAAGTGAACGCGAATGGCCGCCCAGGCTGCCTCTGCAAGCCGGGCGGCAAAAACGAGATCAGGATCGAGGGATCGCGTCTGGGTCATCCGGCGAGGCGATGCCCCGCCGGCTGGGTGAGGTCAAGCCGCGCCGGAGCTGGTATTGTCGCCTTCAAGCGCTTTCGCCAGTTCGAGGAGGCGTTTGCGGGGGCGTTCGCCGAGCCGGTAATAGGCGCGCACGAGTTCCAGCGTTTCCTTCTGCGAGAGGATGTCGCCTTCCATCTGCTCGGCGTCGTTGGCGGCGTTCGGCATCGGGTTGGCGACGGCCATGCCGTCGAAGAAGTATTGCACCGACACGTTCAGGGCCCGGGAAAGGTCGAACAGGCGGGAGGCGGTGATGCGGTTTGCGCCGCACTCATACTTCTGGATCTGCTGGAATCGCACACCCACTTGTCCCGCCAGTTCCTGCTGGGTCATCCCCAGGAGGCGGCGGCGGCGGCGCAGCCGCTTGCCTACGTGCAGATCAGTTTCGTCAGCCATGGGCCCTCTCTCCGATTGGCTTGGAACCGGTATCAGTCCCAAAAAAGGAATTTCGCGCAATTTCTACGCAAACGGCGTGCCGCGCGCTGAAAACTGCCCGAAATGAGGGCATGACGGGGGAGGCAGGGGGGTGCGTCAGTAATTCACTTGGCGTGTTGTGCATCGCAGCATAATCTGAACTTGCACTTCGGTGCGAACGCCTCTGGCGTTTCCTCCCTTTGACTTCGGCCGCGCCTCCGGGCGCGGCCCTTTTTTTCGGGGATGGGTCCGGGGGAGCTTGCGAACCCTCGACCGGAACGGATCGTTCAGGTGCGCGGAAGCACGCAGGCTGCGTCGATGATGTCCTGAATCACGTGCTGCAGGGCCTCTTTCAGGCCGCTGAAGCCGGACGCCCGGGTGATCCGGTGTTCGTCCATGTACAGGCCGCGATTGATCTCGATCTGAAGGGCATGGATGCCCCGGCGCGGGCGTCCATACTTGCGGGTCGTGTAGCCGCCGGCATAGGGGGCGTTGCGGGCCACGGTGAAGCCATGGGACCGGAAACTGCGCTCGACCCGGGTCATCAGCCGCGGATCCGCGCTCGATCCGAACCGGTCGCCGAGCACGATGTCGGTCAGGCCGCGCCGGCCCGGCTGCACGGAGGGCATCGAATGGCAATCGACCAGCAGGGCATGGCCATGCGCACGCCTCAAGGCTTCCAGCGTGACCGCCAGATGCTCGTGATAGGTATCGTGGACATGGGTCAGGCGCGCTTCGCCTTCGGCCCGTGACAGGAGCCTGGAATAGATTGCCTCGCCGCGCGCGCCGACACGCGGCAG
>JBGSOU010000417.1:0-3834 GCA_041739025.1 Hyphomonas sp. | reverse complement strand
CCGCCAGTGAGGCGCCAGAGGAGGAAGGTATCGACCGTGCCGAAGGCGAGTTCGCCCGCCTCGGCCTGCGCGCGGGCGCCCGGCACATTGTCCAGCACCCAGCCGATCTTGGTGCCCGAGAAATACGGATCCAGCAGCAGGCCGGTTTCGCCCTGCACGTCCGCCTCTAGCCCCTCGCCTTTCAGCGCGTCGCAGACCGCCGCCGTGCGCCGGTCCTGCCAGATGATGGCGGGGGCAACGGGTTTGCCGGTGGCCCGGTTCCAGACCAGGGTGGTTTCGCGCTGATTGGTGATGCCGATGGCGGCGATCCGGTCGGCGCCGCCGGCCTTGGCGATGACCGTTCGGCAGACCGACAGGGTGCGCGACCAGATCTCCTCGCCGTTCTGCTCAACCCAGCCATCCGCCGGGTATTGAAGGGCGACCTCCTCCTGCGCGGCGGCCACTTCGCCGAACCGGCGATCATAGACGATGGCGCGCGTGGAGGTGGTGCCTTCGTCGATGACGAGGATGAAGTCTGCGGTGATTGCCATGAGGTCAGCCCTTGATCTGCGGGGAATCGCAGACGCGCATCACGGCCGAATCTCCGCCCAGCACCGGCGCGCGCGCGATGGAGCCATCGCACGCCTGCGCCGCAGCGGGCGCACCAGTCCATTGCAGGTTCGACTTTGCCATCACGGCCAGCGCGTCCTCCCCTTTGCCGGGGAGGCTAGCACGCCTCAGGCAAAGCTCAACGCACCTCCCGCCGGTTGCCCCGGTCGCCGAACCACCACAGCGTCGTAGCGGTCGCCGCGAAGGTCGTGGTCTCGATGATGCCTGCCCGGGCGTCCGCCGCCGCACCGAGATAGACGAGGCCGGTGATCAGCCACAACAGCAGCGTCAGCAGGGGACGCGTCAACGCCCGCACCGCATTGACCCACCTGTAGCTGTCGCCGATGGAGGCTTCTGCCGCCATCGAAGCCGAGAGCCCTTGCCAGGCTCCCGACGTTTGCGCGAGGCGCTCCTGCCCCGCGAGTTCAGATGCCCGCGCCTTCATCTGAAGGTCCAGAACTGCCGCTTCATGCATCCAGCGCGCCCGCTCCTGCGCGTTGTCCTGCCGGCGTTCCACCAGTCCCGCGATCCGCCCGATCACGGTGCCCACAAGGCCGAACACGCCGCCGCCCGCGGCGCTCGCTGCCAATCCGATCAAATCTGCCATGACGCTTCCGCCCCCGGATAGGTCCAAGTGGCGGGGCGCACCCGCCGGTCGAGATGAATGAAGGTCCGCCCACGGCCTATGCCGGTGAAGCCGGAGTCAATCGCCGCCTGAAGGACCGCGTGCCGGTCGTGTTTTGACAGGGAGATATCCACCGCGATGCGCCGGTGGCGCGATTCCGGCGCGCCGCCGACGAGCACATTGCGCACGCCGCAGCGATGGCCCGAATTGATCTTCAGCGGCCGCCCGACTTTCCCGCGCAGCGCCTCCAGCGCATCGAGGAATTTCGGGTCATGCCAGTATTCCCCCCGGCATCCGTGTGACCGGCACTTGCAGGCCAGTTCCACCGGGTGGAAGTGAGGCCAGGACCAGCCGGCCATTGAAAAATCCGTGTACGATGCAATCAGCATGTACACAGGTTACGCCCGCCCCTTGTCCTGCCGGATTGGCGGCGCGCGGAAAAATGTGTGACCCGGAGTGCCGGACGGTCCGCCGGGCAGACAGATGGCTGTATTTGCTGTGGAAATTCGCGCGCGCGTCAGCAAAAAAAAATTTCGTGGCCTAGCGCGAAACGCCTCCAAACCGTTGCAAAAGCCGGAACTTGCGCAACGGTTTCGGGATATGACGGAACTTTTCAGTATCGCCACGCTCTCTCCCTGCCGCTCATCCCGGCGGATTCCGGGATCCAGACTTGCGCGCCGCAGCAAGGCAATTGCTCTGGACCCCGTCTGCCGACAGAGTCAGCGACGCGGACAGATTGTGTGAGAACGGCAGCGTCGCGAGATGGCCCCTCTGATGGCCTTCGGCCATCGAGGGTGACGACGTCGAGAGCGCGGGAAGGCGGTGACGGCTTACGCCGTCACAGTCTGCTTCCGAACGAAGCCAAGACCTTTGGCGAGCGCGGCGCGGGCATCGTCATACTCGCGCACCAGCTGGTCGACGAAGACCTGGGTCGGCATACGGGTCTTGATGGCGCCGATGCCCTGTCCGCAGCCCCAGATGTCTTTCCAGGCTTTCGCCTCGGTGTTACCCCCGGAGCCGAAATTCATCTTGGACGGATCGCTCTCGGGCAGGTTGTCCGGATCGAGACCCGCCGCCACGATGGACGGTTTCAGGTAGTTGCCGTGCACGCCGGTGAAGAGGTTCGTGTAGACAATGTCCTCGGCGCCGTACTGGGCGATGGCGTCCTTGTAACCATCCGGGGCATTGGCTTCGTCGCAGGCGATGAAGGCCGAGCCGATATAGCCAAGGTCTGCGCCCATCGCGAGGGCGGCGGCCACCGCGCCGCCATTGGCGATGGAGCCGGAGAGGGCGAGCGGACCGTCAAAGAACTCTCGGATTTCCTGGATCAGCGCGAACGGCGACAGCACGCCGGCATGGCCGCCGGCGCCGGTGCAGACCGCGATCAGGCCGTCTGCGCCCTTCTCCAGCGCCTTCCGGGCGAAGAACGTGTCGATCACATCGTGCAGCACGATGCCGCCGTAGGAATGGATGGCGTCGTTCACATCCTTGCGGGCCCCGAGCGAGGTGATGATGATCGGCACCTTGAACTTCACGCAGGCTTCGATGTCATGCTCGAGCCGGTTGTTGGTCTTGTGGACGATCTGGTTGACCGCGAAGGGCGCGGCCGGTCGATCCGGGTTCTGGCGGTTGTATTCGGCGAGTTCGGTGGTGATCCGCTCCAGCCATTCGTGCAGCACCGGGCCGGGGCGCGCGTTGAGGGCGGGGAAGCTGCCGACGACGCCGGCCTTGCACTGGGCGATCACCAGGTCTGGTGTGGAAATCAGGAACAGCGGCGAGGCGATCACCGGAATGCGCAGATTCTGAAGGACGGGCGGCAGGGCCATGTGAGCGTGTCTCCTGAGGGGAATGGTCCGGACAGAACCTAACCTTCGGACGCGCCGGAGCAAGCCTTACGCAGGGAGAAGCGCCGCCACCCGCCCAGCGGCCTACTTTGCCAGGTCCGGATCGAGTGTCAGGTCGTCGTCGAGCTGTACCCCGAAAGCGTTGAGCATCATCGAGACCTGCGTGTACTGGCCGACGGTCATCACGAGATCCATGCGCTGCTTCTCGCTGAGCGGGGACAGCTCGGACCATGTCCGGTCGGTGATGAAGGCGTCGCTGGTCAGCTCGTCAACGGCGCGGATCATGGCGCTTTCGAGTGGTGTCCAGCTGGGCGCGAGGGGGCCTTCCTTGACGTGCCGGATCTCGAGATCGGTCAGGCCGCACTGCTTGCCGATGCGCTCGTGCTGGGCCCATTCATAGCCGGACTTCCAGTTAAACCCCGTTCGCAGGATGACGATCTCGCGTTCGCGCGGGGCAAGGCTGTTATAGTCCGACAGGATATAGCCGCCCCAGCGCATGAACGACTTGAAGGCCTTGGGCGCACGCGCCAGCGTGCGGAAGATATTGTAGATGTTGCCCTGCCCGAACTGGGGCGCGAGCGCCTCTTTCTGTTCGGCGCTCATTTCAGCATTGGTGAGCGGCGCAATCCTGGCGGCTTTGAGTCTCATCGTTTGTTTCCTCCGGCTTTTTGGGTTGCCGGGGACTTAAGAGTGCGGGACGCGGCGCGGCAAGCCCCGCCGGATCAACCGGCGGCGGGGCCGAAGATGGGCGTCTGGCTGCGATCCAGTGCGCCCGCG